>JACZXN010000462.1 GCA_022571575.1 Chloroflexota bacterium
GAGGACCGCGGGTTTGAGTCTATGTGGGTCCCAGAGCACACCCACATCCCAGCCAGCCGCGAAAGCGCCTGGCCCGGCGGCCCCGACCTGCCCAAGGACTACTGGCACACCTATGACCCATTCGTGGCCCTGACCGCGGCCGCGGGGGCGACCAAGGACATCAAGCTGGGGACCGGCATCTGCCTCATGATCGAGCGGGACCCCATCGTAACGGCCAAAGAGGTCGCCAGCCTGGACATGCTGTCCCGAGGGCGGTTCATCTTCGGCATCGGCGGCGGCTGGAACGCCGAGGAGATGGAGGACCACGGCACCAATTTCAAACGACGCTGGCGCATCCTCCGGGAAAAGATCCTGGCCATGAAGGAGATCTGGACCAAGGACGAGCCGGAGTTCCACGGCGACCACGTCAACTTCGATAAGATGTGGTCCTACCCCAAGCCGGTGCAGCGGCCCCACCCGCCGATCCTCATGGGCGGCGACGGCCCCACGACCTTTGACCGGGTGGTGGAGTATTGCGACGGCTGGATGCCCATCGGCGGCCGTCCGGCCGGCGGACCGAGCCTGGCCGAGAAGATCGTGCTGCTCAAGCGCCAGGCCGAAGAAGCGGGCCGGGACCCCGATTCCCTGAACATCACCACCTTCGGTATCCGCCCCGACCCCGACGTCGTCAGCCGGATGCGGGAGGCCGGTGTCGACCGGGTGATCTTCACGCTGCCCTCGCAGGAAAGGGCGGAGGTCACGCCCCTGATCGACGAGTGCGCCAAGCTCATCTCGTAACCCGGTAGAGCCTGGCGCCAAGGCGACGCTGAACAATCAAAGAGGCCCGTTAACCGCGCTGGAAGGACGGTTAACGGGCCTCTTTACTGTGGAACAACAGAAAAACACGCCCCATTCGGACCGGCCACCAACATGGGCCTATCGGCCCACCCAATGCGGTCCAACCAACCCTTGAGGTTAGTCTCCCGGGAACCTAAGCTTATAACTGAGGCACCTAATCAGATAGGGAATCAGATACGCGGAGGTGCTGGTTTGGGTAGTGTTAAGAGTAGATGCGCCATGATCGGTTGTAAGCGGCCGGTCTACCGGGCCTTGGCCATCGCCCCGGCCACGGTGATCGAACTCTGCGCCGAGCATTTCGCGGCGGAAAAGGGCGACCTCGATGCCCAGAAAGCCGCCTGAATAGGCCCGATCCCCAGGCGCGGCCCCCACCGGCCGTCAACAGCGCCCTCCTGCCACGAAGCGCCCCGGTCCTGCCAGGACTCGGGGCGTTTTTTTAGATGTCGATCCGCCGGGAGAGGGGCAAGAGCGCGAAAATCACGGCGGCCAGGGCGAACAGCCCGGCGATGTAGTACAGGCCCGCCTGGAAACCGGCGGTCTCGTAGATGGCGCCGGCGATCAAGGGGGAAGTTGCCGCCATCAGGAAGCTGGCGAAAGCCACCACGCCGAGCCCAGTGGTGGCCACCTCGCGGCCCACCACGTCGAACAATGCGGCGGTGAGTATGGGCTGGTCCGGGTACAGAAACAGGCCCAACAGGGCGATGGTAACGGTTAGGGCGACGCCGTCGTCGAACACGATCATCAGCAGCGCCAAGCCGCAGGACCAGATCAGCCCCGGCACCAACACCTGCTTGCGTCCCAATTTGTCGGAAATGAGCCCAGCCACGGGTTTGGCCAGCAGTCCGACGGCGATGAGCATGCCGATGTGGAACCCCCGGTTGAATGGCCCAAGCTCCAGGTCGTTGCCCAGATACAGGGGAAGCAGCGTCACCAGGGCCACCAGGGCCATTGACCGTAGGCCGCGCACCACGGTGATACCCCATAGCAGAGGACTTCTCAGGAGCGCCCTGGTCATGGCCACCCGTTGGGCCAAGCCGGCGGTCTCGGCCTTTCCGTCTTTGACATCACCGATGTTTCTAAAGGCCCAGACCGCCATGAAAGCCATGAAGAAGGGCGCCACGGCGTAGATGCTAAGGATGCCGCGCCAACCCATCACCAGCAACAGGGCTCCGGTGATCAGGGGACCGGCAACATCGCCGATACTGCCGCCGACGCCGTGGAAGGACAGCATGACGCCTCGCCGGTC
>JACZXN010000463.1 GCA_022571575.1 Chloroflexota bacterium
CAGGCCGGCGGAGTTCATGTAGTAGACGTGTCCCGCCCGGTGGGCCACCAGTATGGGGTGGGCGGTGCTCACCGAGTCCAGGTCATCCCGGTAGAGGTGGCGTCCATCGTTGGATGGGGTCCGGTCGGTCTTGGTGTCGTCGAACTTGAAACCCTGTACCCATTGACCGGCCGGCGTCTTCTCGACCCTTTCTTTCAGCCCAGCCTGGACCTGCTTGAGAGTCGGGACGTCGCAATCGGCGGCTATCACGTGGCGGACGCCGCTGTTCAGCACGTGGATGTGGGCGTCGATGAACCCCGGCAGCACCGTCTTGCCGCCCAGGTCCAACACCTTGGTGCCCGGCCCCACCAGCCCCTCGATGTCCGTATTGCTGCCAATCCCCACGAACCTTCCGTGGGCCATGGCCAGCGCCTGGACCCTGGGACGGCTCGTGTCCATGGTCATGATGTTGGCGTTCTTGATCACGGTCTGGGCCTTGCCGCTGCCATTGGTGATTGTCATGGCGGGCTCCCTCATCATCTATATCTCGATCGTCCGGTGCGAGCTGCGGTGCGTATATGGACGCTGCTGTATGATATGCGAATTTCCGGGGAATAAGGAGCCACATGATGACAACTTCAAATCTCGATACGGACCTCGAAGTGGACATCATCGCCGTCGGATCAGGGATGGGCGCCAGTTGCGCCGTCCTAGCGGCGCAAGCACAGGGCCTGGATGCCGTCATCTTGGAGAAATCAGGCAAATTTGGCGGGGGGACAACCTATTCCTACGGGATAGTTTGGGTGGGGGAGAACCATCTGGAACCACCCCTGGGCATCAAGGATTCCCGGGAAGACGCCTATACCTATCTGCGCTGCCTGGCCGCCGGGCACGAGATCGAAAGCAACCTCCGGGCCTACATCGACACATCCCCGGAGGCCCTCAGATTCTTCTGCGACGATGTGGGAATCCCCTTCTACGTGGTTCCGGACTTTCCCGATTACTTCCAGGGCATGGCCCCCGGCTCCCTGGGTGAAGGCCGTAATCTGCAGGTCAGGCCCTTCGAGGCCAGGTCCTTGGGCGACTGGCGGGAACACCTGAGGGTTGGTCCGGCGGTGACCCACCGGGCGACATTCGAAGAGATCGCCGCCTGGGGAGGCAGGGCGCGGCCTCAGGGGTGGGACCGGCAACTGATCCAGGAGCGGATAGACCAGGATATCCGCACTTTCGGGGCCGGACTGATCGGACACCTGATGAGTGCGGTACTGCGGCGGAACATCCCCATTCACCTGGACACTGAGGTGCTCTCTTTGATATTGGACCATGGCCGGGTCCAAGGGGTTCTGGTCAGGAAAGGCGGCAGGGATATCCGCGTAACAGCCCGGAAAGGCGTCGTGCTGGCCACCGGCAGCAATATCAGAAATGAATATCTGACCCAGCGGTTCAGCGAGATACACGCCACCGAATCTCTCCTGCCACCAAGCGTGGATGGCGACTCGGTGGTCATGGCGGGTGAGATCGGCGCCGCCATCAGCGTCAAACCGATGTTTCAGCAGGACCTGCTTTATGTCATCCCGGGTGAGAGTCATGAGGGAAGGCCCCTGCATCGAGGCGTCACCAACAACGAATCAGGGTTCCCCCACAGCATCCTGGTGAACCTGGACGGCAACCGGTTCGCCGACGAATCCATCGGACAGGAGGTCGGAGCCGCGCTGCGCGATTTCGACGTCCGGCGACACCGCTACGTCAACGTGCCCTGCTTCTTGATCTTCGACCAGACCTACCTGGACAAGTACGGCTTGGGCAGCATTCAACCCGGCCAGAACGCGCCGGAATGGCTTATCCGAGGTCGAACGATCGCCGGATTGGCGCGGGAGTTGGGGATCAGCGCCGAGGGCTTGAAGAGAACTGTCCGGCGGTTCAACCGCCTCGCCGGTGTGGGAAAAGACCGAGACTTTGGCCGAGGTGAATTTCCCTTCGCCAACTCGGTCAGTGGGGACCTGACCCACGAGCCCAACCCGAACCTGGGCCCGCTGAACAAGCCTCCGTACTACGGCCTGCCCCTGGAGCCGGCGGCCACCAGCCCGACCGGTCTCATGA
>JACZXN010000464.1 GCA_022571575.1 Chloroflexota bacterium
CGGCGCCGATGGCCAGCCCGTTCACCGCCGCGATGAAGGGCTTGGGGTTGCTGCCGAAGGGCTGGTTGCCATGGTAGCCCTCGATGCGCTGCTCCTCGCTCTGGGCCGCCCGTGCGTCCGCCTGGGTGGTCATCTCCTTCAGGTCGGCCCCCGCCGAGAACGCCCGCCCGGCGCCGGTGACGATGCCGGCCCGCATCTCCGGGTCGGCGGCGAACTCGTCCAGCGCCTCCCGCAGTTCCTGGCGCATGGCCGCGCCCTGGGCGTTCAGCCGGTCTGGCCGGTCCATGGTGAAGACGGCGTAATGGCCGCTGGGGAATCTCTCGTAGCGCAGGTCCGGCATGGCGGTCCTCCAGGTTTAAGCTGTCGGCGGTCAGCGGTCAGCGGTCCGGCAATGTTCGTGGTGAGCGGGATATTGCGTCGCCGGTGCTACCGTATCCGCTCATGGTGAGCTTGTCGAACCACCCTTCCGGGCCAGTGCTTTTTCACCGCCAAGGTGACTTATACGGCTCCTTCGACAGGCTCAGGATGAGCGGTATATGATTGCAACGGCGGTTTTCGAACCTGTCCTCTAGCTGCTTAATATCTCTCTCAGGGCGTCGTCCACGAATCTCGAGTCTGACGGGTTGAAGCCCGGGCCTCCGGCCAGATGGCCCCAGATGGACTCGATGGGCCGCAGCTCCGCGTTGGGCATCTGGGCAACTTCGATCTCGTTGTCCTCGGGCGGGAAGTACAGGTCGGTCCGGCCGGGCATGACGATGGCCCTGGCCCTGATCGCGCCCAGGGCCTTCCCGAAGTCTCCGCCGTGGATGGGGTTGTCGCTGATGTCGGCGTTCTGCCAGGTCCAGATCATGGCCAGCAGGTCGTTGGCGTCGGCGTTCACCCTCCGGGCCTCCCAGAACTCCACCAGGTAGTCTTCCAACGACGCGTATCCCAGGGTCAGGTAGACCTCCTCCCGGTAGAAGGCCTGGGACACGGCCCAACCGGCGTACACCCGGCCCATGGCCCGCAGCCCCTTAAGCGGCGGTTTCTCGTAGGACCCGCCGGCCCAGGCGGCATCGGCGGTGATGGCCGCCTTGACCCCCTCCAGAAAGACGAAATTGTGGCGGGAGGTCCTGGCCGAGCCGCAGATGGGCACGATCCGCTCCACCATATCCGGGTACAGGCTGCCCCACTGGAAGGTCTGCTGGGCGCCCATGGACCAGCCGGTCACCAGCGCGACCCTGTCGATGCCGAACACCTCGGTGACCAGACGGTGTTGGCAGGCCACATTGTCGTAGAGGCTCACATTGGGGAACCGGGCCCGGTTATACGGCGGGGAGGCGTTGCTGGGCGAGCTCGAGACGCTGTTGCCGAACATATCGGGAACGATGATGAAATACCTCTTCGGGTCCAGGGCCCTGCCCTCGCCGATCATTCCCTCGTTCTGGGTGTGCTGTCCGCCAAAGAAGGTGGGAAACACCACCACGTTGTCTTTTTCGGCGTTGAGTTGACCGTGGGTCTTATAGGCCAGTTTGGCCCCGTGAAGGGTCGCTCCCGATTGCAGCTTCAGGTCGCCCGCCTCGAAGATCTCGTAGTCCGCCATCTCTTCCAGCATCTCCTTCAACCGGCGCTGTCACGGACCGCCATGGGCACGAAGCGCCGTGGGCAAGAATACCACGAGGGCGATTTCACGGTCACGGGCGCCCGGTATCACCGGCGCGATTGACTACGCCCAGCCCACATTTTAGACTTGCCTCGCAAATCCCAACCACGAGCCACAGCCACACGGACCACGGCCTCTGGTTCCCTGGAGGTATTCCCCATGGCCCAAGACCCGGTGAATATATTCGAGTACGAAGAGATCGCCCAGGGGCGTCTCGATAAGGGGGACTACGACTTCATCGCCGGCGCCGCCACCGACGAGATAACCCTCCGGCGCACCCGTGCCGTTCTGGACTCCATCGTCATGAAACCCCGCATGATGGTGGACGTGAGCCAGCGGGATTTGAGCACCACCGTCCTGGGCCAACAGATCAGCTTTCCGGTCATGCTGGCCCCCGCCGGGAATCACGGCGCGGCCCACGTGGA
>JACZXN010000465.1 GCA_022571575.1 Chloroflexota bacterium
CGGGAGATAGACCTGGCCGGGGACCAGATGGGCCCCGAACCAGGCCAGCACCGGCCGCAGTTGGGTGTCCACGGTCAGATAGTGATGGTCGGACGCGCCCATGCCGATGAGCCCGCAGGCCTTGCCCGTCAGCCCCTCCACCGGTATGTGGTCCAGCAGGTTCTTCAGGGCGCCGGTGAAAGAGGCCCGGTAGATGGGCGTGGCGATGAGGTACATGTCCGCCGCCATCACCTGCTCCAGCACCCTCTGAGTGTCGTCTCCGTAGGCTTCAGGTGGGCGTCCGTCGGCGAAGGAGATGCGGTGGTCTCCCAGGTGGAGCAGACCGGTGGCGACCGATGGATCATGGGCCGACGCGGCGTCAAGGGCTATCTGGAGAGCCTGATGCAACCGGCCCGGACTGGTCACCGCGCCGTGGATGCCCAACAAGGTCGGCAATGGGACGCCTCCTAAAAACCTAGGCTTACAATCCACCGTTCGTCCTGAGCTTGTCGAAGGACCGGCATCAGCCAAGGTCATTCCTGGAGTGGGAAACTTGGCTTATGCGCAGTGGTGGTTCGACAAGCTCACCACGAACGGTTGGCGCCTCCAGTCACCAATGGTAGGTCCGGTCATTAATCTGAAGTGCCAGGGTTCTTCGGGCTGGCCGTCTCAGGTTTGGCCTTCCGGGAATAGCGGTTCTCGGGTTTGGGCAGCCCCAGGTTGCCCCGGAGGGTGTCGGCCTCGTACTCGGTGCGGAACAGGCCCCGTTCCTTCAGGATGGGCAGCACGTGGTCCACGAAATCGTTGAAGCCCTGGGGCAGCACGCTGGGGACCAGCATGAAGCCGTCGGCCGCGCCTCCTTCGAACCAGGCCTGCATGGCGTCCGCCACCTGGGTGGGCGTGCCGATGAATTCGCTCCTGGGGGTGGTGGACCGGAGGGCCATCTCCCGCAGGGTCAGGTTCTCGTCCCTGGCCACCTGCTTGATACGGTCGGTGGTGCTCTCCCATCCGTTGCGGCCGAAGTCCCCCAGGTCCGGGAAGGGCTCGTCCAGGCCGTAGGGAGAGAAGTCCATGTCGTTGAAATAGCGGCCCAGGTAGTTGAGGGCGTCCTCGATGACCCCCAGGTTGGCGATCTCCTGGTACTTGGCCTCGGCCTCCTCCGGGGTATCCCCGACGATGGGCCCGCAGCCCGGCAGAAGCAGCACCTCGCCGGGGTCGCGGCCCGCCTTGGCCGCCCGTTCCTTGATGTCTTTATAGAATTCGGCGGCGTCGGCCCGGCTCGCCGCTCCGGTGAAGATGGCGTCGGCGACTTCGGCGGCGAAGCCTCTCCCCGCCTCCGACGCGCCGGCCTGGATCAACACCGGCCTGCCCTGCCGGGAACGGGAGATGTTGAGAGGCCCCTGCACCGAATAGAATTCGCCCTCATGGTTGAGCCGGTGCATCTTGGCCGGGTCGATGAAAACCCCCGACTCTTTGTCCCGGATGAAGGCGTCGTCCTCCCAGGAGTCCCACAACCCCTTGGTGATCTCCACGAACTCGGCGGCCATGCGGTAGCGCAGGTCGTGCTGGGGATGCTCGGACCTGCTGTAGTTGGCGGCGGAACCCTCCAGGGGCGAGGTGACGATGTTCCAGCCCGCCCGGCCGCCGCTCAGGTGGTCGATGGACGAGAACTGCCGGGCCACGGTGTAGGGGTCGCTGTAGGTGGTGGACAGGGTTGCCGCCAGGCCGATCTTAGTGGTGTCCATGGCCAGCGCGGCCAGCAGGGTCAGGGGCTCGAACCGGTTCAGGAAATTGGGGTGGGACTTCTCGCTGATGTAGAGTCCATCGCCGAAGAACACGAAGTCCAGTTTGGCCTGCTCGGCCCTGCGGGTCAGGTCTTTGTAGTAATCAAGGTTCACGGCGCCGTCGGCCACGGCGCTGGGGTGCCGCCACGACGCCATGTTGCCGCCGGTACCCGATAAGAAGGTGCCCAATCGCATCTTTCGTTGTTCAGTCATATCAGACCCCTTAGGTCCCGCCCCTTTTTGCTTCCGTGGCGGCCCGGCTCAGCAACTCATAGGAGCGAAGCCGTTTTTGAAAGTCATC
>JACZXN010000466.1 GCA_022571575.1 Chloroflexota bacterium
AGTGCTGGATGTGCTCCCGGCTCTTGATGCCATCGACGAACACCAGGTCCGCGCCCGCTTCGATATAGGCGTGGGAGCGCTGGATGGTGTCCTCCCAGCCGGTGACCGCGTAGGCGTCGCAGCGGGCGATGACCACGAAATCGGGGTCGGTGCGCGCATCCAGGGCGGCCTTGATCTTCTGCACCGCTTCTTCCTGAGGGATGACCTGCTTGCCGGCGAAGAAGCCGCATTTCTTGGGGAACACCTGGTCCTCGATGTGGACCCCGGCCACTCCCGCGGCCTCGTATTCCCGGATGGTGCGTTGGACGTTCAGGGGATTGCCATAGCCGGTGTCGGCGTCGCAGATCACCGGGATATCCACCGCCCCGGCGATGTATTTGGCATTGGCCACCATCTCGGTCATGGTGAGCAGGCCCACATCGGGAAAGCCCCGCTCGGCGGCGGTGCCGGCCCCGGTCATGTAGACGGCCTGAGCTCCAACCGACTCGGCGATCTTGGCGTGGAAGGCGTTGAGCACGAAAGGGGCAACGGTCATGCGGTCCGAATCTATCATCTGGCGTAGTTTGGCAGTGGTCTTCATCACCTGGTCTCCTCTCTCAAAACGGGTGTCAAAACCGGGTCCAAATAGGCGAGCACCCCAAGCCCGGACCAACGGAATGAGAGCATGATAACCCAGGGCCTGACTGACCGCCAGCGCGTGGGGCCGAGGTCAAGCATCGACCCATTCTTAGCCTTCCCCCCTTGCGATGGTGAAGGAACTATAGGCGAATTCGGCGCGGAAATGCCCCTACCAGTCCCGGATAACCGGGAGGACCTCTTTGCCGAACAGGCCGATGTTGGACATGGTGGCCTCGTGGTCCATCTTGGACTCCTGACCGTACATGATCAGGTGCTCCATGCCCAGCCGGCCGTGGAGGTACTCCAGCTTCTCCAGCACCGTGTCCGGAGTGCCGCAGACGATGTGGTAGTTCTCCTTCAGTTCCTCGAAGCTCTGGTTGATCAGGGGGACCGCGTTCCGGCGCGCGGCCACGGCCTGCCCGGCCGCCGACCGGTAGCCCACGGGGTTCATGTACTCCCTGGGCCCGCGCGTCGTGGCGCCCATGCGCCACATGAAGTGCCTGGCCTGCTCGTCGGCCTTCTCCTGGGTCTCAGCCACGTAGCAGCACAGCAGGTAGCCGAAGTTGTCTTTGGTGGGTGTGTGCGCCGCCGCCTCCCGGTAGTAATCGAACAACTCCAGGGTGACGTCCAGAGAGGTCAGGAAGGCCACGTAGGTGTAGGCGTGGATCGCGGCCCACTGCGCGGTCTCGGGACTGGCTGTCCCCGGCACCCAGATGGGGGGATGGGGCTTCTGGACCGGCACCATCCACGGGTTGACCACCCGGTAGTTGAAGTACTTGCCCTCCCAGCGGAAGGGGCCCGGAGTGGTCCAGGTCTTGATCAGCAGGTCGTGGCACTCCTCGAACCGCTCCCGGTTCTCGGTGGGGTTCATGTTGGTGGAGACGGTCTCAACCCCAGTGCCCCGCACCAGGCCGGAGATCACCCGGCCTCCGGAGATCACGTCGATCATGGCGATCTCTTCCGCCAGGCGCACCGGGTTCTCGTGGATGGGCAGGATGTTGCCCAGGAGCAGGATCTTGGCCTGTTTGGTGGTGCGGGCCAGGATCGCCGCCGTCAGGTTGCACGAGGCGTTCATGCATGACGGCGTGGTGTGGTGCTCGTTGACCATGATGCCGTCATAGCCCAGTTCGTCCACGTATTGGCACTCGTCGAAGTAACGCTTGAACAGATCGGTGGCCGTGTTGGGGTCGAAAAACTTATTGGGGAAAGTAAGCCGCAGAGACGGGTACTTATCCACCTCTTCTTCCGGGTATTCGTGGTAGGGAAACTCGCTGAAATAGTAGACCTTCATGTGGCTGGGTTTTCTCCTAAGTTTGGTTTCTGGCGGGGTGGCGAAATCCTCCAGGGTAGTTATATCCCAGATCGAATCTCAGGCGCTCAAGGGTTGAATCTCTACCAGACCCGATTCTTCGGAGTTTCTCGCTTGATACAAGTCCCACCG
>JACZXN010000467.1 GCA_022571575.1 Chloroflexota bacterium
TGGCGGCCGTCCTTCTCGATGCGGATGGTGACGGTGCCCTGGGAGTCGATCCCCTCGGTCACCGCCTGGACGTTGAAGTCGACCAGCTTGGACTCGATGCCGATGGCCCGGTCGATGGCGTTGCAGACCGCGTCCACCGGGCCGTTGCCGGTGCAGGCGTCGGTGATGGACTCGCCGTCGGGGCCGATGAGCTTGACGGTGGCGGTGGGGATGCCCTGGTCGCCGCCGGTGAACTGCACATGGTCCAGGGTGTAGCTGATCGGCTCGGTGGACGTCCGCTTCTCCTCGTCCATGAGGATCTCCAGGTCGCGGTCGGTGACTTCGCGCTTCTTATCGGCCAGGTCTTTGAAGGCCTCGAACACCTTGGCCAAATCTTCACGGGAGAGGGTGTAACCCAGGTCTTCCAGCCGTGATTGCAGGCCGGCGCGGCCGCTGAGTTTGCCCAGCACCAGGGTATTGCCGGGGACGCCCACCCGCTCCGGCTGCATCACTTCGTAGGTGGAGCGGTTCTTGAGCACTCCGTCTTGGTGGATGCCCGAGGCGTGCCGGAAGGCGTTTTCTCCGACGATGGCCTTGTTGGACTGCACCGCCATGCCGGTGATGCGGCTGACCATGCGGCTGGTGCTGTAGATCTGGGTGGTGTCGGCGGCGATCTCAATGTTGAAATGGTCCTTCCGGGTGTCCAGGCTCATGATGATCTCTTCCAGCGAGGCGTTGCCGGCCCGCTCACCGATGCCGTTGATGCAACCCTCCACCTGGCGGGCGCCAAACTCGACGGCGATGAGGCTGTTGGCCACGGCCAGGCCCAGGTCGTTGTGGCAATGGACGCTGAGCACCACGTTTTCGATGCCCTCAACATTGGCCTGGACGTCTTTTAGCAGTTGACCGAAACCGGCGGACGACGGGATGGCGTAGCCCACGGTGTCGGCGATGTTGATGGTGGTGGCCCCGGCCTTGATCACCTCGGCCAACATCTGGAACAGGTACTCGGGGTTGGTCCGGGTGGCGTCCATGGGGGAGAACTCAACGTCGTCGCAGTAGCCCTTGGCCCGCTCAACCATGGTGACGGCCATCTCCATGACCTCCTCCCGGTTCTTGCGCAGTTGGTGCATCTGGTGGATCTCCGAGGAGGACAGAAACACGTGTATGCGGGGCCGTTCGGAATGCTCCACCGACTGCCAGGCCAGGTCCACGTCGTTGGCGACGGCGCGGGCCAGGGAGGCGATGATGGGGCCCTTGATCTCTTTGGCGATGTTGGAGAGTGATTCAAAGTCGCCGGGGGAACTGGCGGCGAAGCCCGCTTCGATGATGTCGACCTGCATCCGCTGCAATTGGCGGGCGATCTCCATCTTCTCTTGACCGGTCATTCCGATGCCGGCCGACTGCTCTCCGTCGCGGAGGGTGGTGTCCAAGAGCAATACTCTATCCATAGCCATGTCTGTTACCTAATACCTTTCTGAATCAATGAATTTGGGCGTGCCGTTGCCGCTAGCCGCGGCGCTCAGAAAGGGGCCGCAGGGTCACGTAGTCCACCGCCGCCAGCCCTGCCAGGACCAGCGGGCGATGGTGGACTACACTCAGCGCCTCCCGTGACTCTCTCGGGTCACTCATGATATTGCTCCCATTAATTAACTCGCCGGGATTCGTTCTACCCGGGTATCGATAATCGGTGATTTCCCGATTATTTGGGGTCCATCCAGGGCATCATGGCCCGCAGTTCCTTGCCGACCTCCTCGATCTGGCTGTGCTGGGCCGCTTCCCGCAGGGGCGTGAACCGCTTGCGTCCCTCGTCATTCTCGGCGATCCACTCGCGGGCGAAGGTGCCGTCTTGGATCTCTTTCAAGACGGCCCGCATGTTCTCTCTCACGTGCTCGTCGATGATCCGCGGGCCCCGGGTCAGGTCGCCGTACTCGGCGGTGTCGCTGACCGAGAAGCGCATGTAGTTGAAGCCGCCCTGGTACATCAGGTCGACGATCATCTTCAGCTCGTGCAGGCACTCGAAGAAGGCGATCTCCGGGGGATAGCCGCCCTCCACCAGGGTATCGAAGGCCGCTTTGA
>JACZXN010000468.1 GCA_022571575.1 Chloroflexota bacterium
CACCCGGACCAACCCCGAGTACCTGTTCCAGATGTTGACCGAGGTGATCAAGGCCGGGGCCACCACGATAAACATCGCCGACACCGTGGGCTACGCCATCCCGTCGTCCGCCGGGTTCGGTCAGCTGCTCAAAGATGTCCAGGCCAATGTCCAGGGCATTGAAAACGTCACATTAAGCGTCCACTGCCACAATGACCTGGGCCTAGCCGTGGCCAACAGCCTCATTGCCATCGAGTTCGGCGCCCGCCAGGTGGAAGGCTGCATCAACGGCATCGGCGAGCGGGCCGGCAACGCCTCATTGGAAGAGATCATCATGGGTTTGGACACCCGGAAGGACCACTTCAATGTTGAGATCAACGCCGACACCACCCAGATCTACAGCACCAGCCGGATGGTCAGCCGCATCACCGGCATGGCCGTCCAGTCCAACAAGGCCATCGTCGGAGAAAATGCTTTCCGGCACGCCTCCGGCATCCACCAGGACGGCGTGCTGAAGAACCGCTCCACCTACGAAGTGATGCAGCCGGAACGGGTGGGCGTCCCCGGCAATACCCTGGTGCTGGGCAAACTCAGCGGCCGCGCGGGCCTCCAGTCCCGGCTGGAAGACCTGGGCTACACCCTCTCCAGGGAGGACATGGCCAAGGTCTTCGAGTCCTTTAAAACCCTGGCCGACAAGAAACGGGAGGTCACCGACCGCGATCTGGAGATCCTCATGGACGAGGAGAAGCGGACGGCCACCGAGCCGATCAGCTACACGCTGGACCATGTTCAGTTCACCGGCGGCGACCAGGGCATCCCCACCGCCACGGTCAAGCTCATCGGCCCCGACGGGGAGGCCACCACCGACGCCTGCACCGGCAACGGACCGGTGGACGCGGTCTGCAACGCCATCGACCGGGTCATCGGCGTCGAGTCAAAGCTGGTGGACTTCAACGTCCAGGCCGTGACCGAGGGTATCGACTCCCAGGGCACGGTCACCATCAAGATCGAGAAGGACGGCCGCTTCTACACCGGCCGCGGCGCCGACACCGACATCATCGTCGCCAGCGCCAAGGCCTACCTGAGCGCGGTCAACCGTCAACTGGCCTCCGACGACGAGTCCAACGTCCCCGCTCTGGGCAGCACGCCCGACTAAACCGGGGGCATCGACGCCAATCATAGGTCCTTGAATTCGTAGGGGCACCCCGATTCCATCGGGACCGTGCCCCTACGCTTTTTCCTCTCTCTGCCAGAACCCCCCAACCGTGGCCTGCCGCATCCACATTGGTGTAGGGGCGGGTTTGTAACCCGCGCGTCCGGGCGCCAACCAATCTTCACGGGCCGAACCCACGCCCCCAAATCCGTTCATCCTGAGCTCGTTGAAGGACTTCCCGCAGGAGAATGTTGTTGATGAACCGGTGGTTCGACGGCCCCCCCGATGCGTCGGGAAGACTCGCGACTCCCGTCGGCACTCACCAAGGGCGGAATCATGCCGCGGTCTTCGTTGTTGGGGCATGACTCCGGCGAGCAGAGCGGGTTTCGAACCCGCTCCTACGGTTTCAAACATTCCGTGTGGAACGAAACCGAGCCAGGTGGAGAAACGATCCTGGTTAGAACGCAACCGGAAGGGCTTTTAGTCCTCTAAACACGGTGCTGGGATTCCACTCCAAGTCGTCCGAGGTCAGCTTGATCTCGGGGATTCGCTTGAGCAATGTGCCGATGGCTATCTGCCCCTCGAGGCGGGCCAAGGAAGCACCCAGGCAGTAATGGATGCCCTGAGCGAAAGCCACGTGGCGGTTGTCGGACCGCGTGATATCCAGTTGATCGGGTTTTGAGAATTGCTCCGGGTCCCGGTTGGCCGCGCCGTAGCAGAGCCAAACCAGATCACCCTCCTTGATCACCTTGCCGCCTATCTCGATGTCGGCCAAGGCCAGACGGCCCAATTTCTGCACGGGACTGTCAAAACGCAGCAGTTCTTCCACCGCGGAGCCGATCAATTCACCATCGCTCTGGAGCATCTGCATCTGAACGGGGTCTCGCAGCAGGGCCAGAGTCCCGTTTCC
>JACZXN010000469.1 GCA_022571575.1 Chloroflexota bacterium
GAGATAAGTTTGGGCGATTTCGTGCTGACCGGCGGAGAGCTCCCGGCCATGGCCCTGATCGACGCCGTGTCCCGGTTGGTGCCGGGGGTGATCGGCTCGCCGGAGAACGTGGCCGAGGACTCCATCTCCTCGGGACTGCTGCAGCACCCGCTGTACACGCGCCCGGCCGACTTTCGCGGCATGGAGGCGCCGGAGATATTGCTCTCCGGCCACCACGCCAACATCGAGAGATGGCGCCGGGAGCAGTCGCTGCGCCGCACCCTGGAGCGCCGCCCCGACCTGCTCTTGACCGCCGACCTGAGTGCTGACGACTTCAAATACCTGGAATCCCTGGGCTACGAACGGCCAGGGCGGCCTGAAGAGTAATAACCGATGTCCAAATCCGACTTCAGATTCAAGACACCGGTGCGCGTCCGCTGGATGGAGTGCGACGCCCAGGGCATCGTCTATAACGGCGCCTATCTGGGTTATCTGGAGATCGGTCAGGCGGAGTACTACCGCAACCTGGGGTTCGCCATCTACGTCATTCCCAAGAGCGGCTACTTCGATTTTGCGGTGGTCAAGAGCACCCTGGAATTCAAATCTCCGGCCAGGGTGGACGACATCATCGATCTCCACGTCCGGGTGTCCAACATCGGCAACACCAGCCTGACCCTGAATCTGGAGATCTATCCTGACGGCGGAGACCGTCTGCTCACTTCGATCGAGGCCGTCTACGTGGGCTACGACGCCGCGACCGAGACCACCAAGCGGGTGCCCGATGACATCCGCGAACTGGTGACCCATTTCGAGGAAACGGGCGAAGTGCTGCCCATGGACCAGTTCCCCGAATTGGCCAGGGCGACCAATCACGGCCAGGAGTAGCGGTGCAAACACGTTGACGATATCCGTAACCCTGGCTAGACTGAAACACACCCCACAAGCGGACGGCCAACCGCCGACCGCTGAGAGTTGACCGCTTTTTATGGCCCGATTATTTGACCTCCACATCCACACGACCAAGGGCAGCAGCGATAGCAGCCTGACCCCCGAGGACCTGATCCTGGAAGCGGACCGGCTGGGTCTGCGCGGCCTCTGCCTCACCGAACACTCCGGCCCCTGGGACCGGCACGAGTTCAAGAAGTTCGCCGGTCTCCACAACGTGGTGCTGATCCGCGCCATGGAGGTGGAGACCGACTTCGGCCACATGCTGGCCTTCGGTCTGGACCGCTATCAGGCGGGGTTCAACAAGGCCTCGGAACTGCGCAAGGCCGCCACGGCGGCCGGCGGGTTCATCGTCACCGCCCATCCCTTCCGGGGCGTCCTCAGCGGCGCCAACAGCAGCCGTGCGCTACTCTACCAGTCCATCCCGGACCCGCTGCCGGAGACGCCGGAGCAGGCCCTGGAGCACCCGGTGTTCAAGCTGGCCGACGCGGTGGAGGTGGCCAACGGCGGCACCATCGACCGGGAGAACGACTTCGCCATGGCGGTGGCCGGGTTGCTGAAGATGCCGGTGACCGGCGGCAGCGACGCCCATTCGGTCCACGGGCTAGGCAAGTTCCTGACCGAGTTCCCAGACGAGGTCAAGGACGAAGCCGAATTCCTGAAAGCCCTCCATTCGAAGAAATTCCATCCGGTAACCGGCCTGCGCACGGGGAACCTCAAGCCCTACACGATTTAGGCCGGCAGGCCCTCGACCGGCGCGCATCTTTCGACCAGCTCAGGCCGGACTGGACCTGGTCATCCATGCACCCGTTGGTGGTGAGCTCCGGCCGGAGTCGAGAGTCTCCCCGATGCACCGGGGGACCCGTCGAACCACCAATGCCCGCAGGCCGATTTGTTTACCCAGCATCATGACTGATGCGCATCCTTCGACGCGTTCAGGACGAACGGAATCGCCCTTCTTTACCGTGCCTCGTCCGTTCGTGGTGAGCCCGTCGAACCACCTTCCCGCCTGAATCGATTTCCCATCCTGACTGGTGGGCATCCTTCGAAAGACTCAGGCCGTACGGATGTGTCGGGGCAACCGTCACCAGAGATCCACCTCAGTCCCGGTCA
>JACZXN010000470.1 GCA_022571575.1 Chloroflexota bacterium
GCCGTCAAGCCCGGCGGGGTTTTGGCGGTGCAGATGCCGGAAAATTTCAGCGCGCCCAGTCACACATCCATCGCCGACACCGTGCGGGAGGGACCGTGGCGAGAGCGTTTGGCGCCCTATCAGCGGGAGCAACCGGTGGCCGATCCTTCATTCTATTACGATATCTTAAGCCGGCTCTCCAGCTCGATCGACATGTGGGAGACCACCTACATGCACATCCTTGAAGGCGAGAACCCCGTCGTAGAGTGGACCAAGGGCACCATGCTCCGCCCGCTGTTGGACAACCTGAGCGAAGAAGAAGGGTCTGAATTTCTGAAATCGTATACCGAAAAAGTGGCGGAGGCCTACCCATGCCGGGCCGACGGCAAGACAGTGTTGCCCTTCAAGCGCCTCTTCTTCATCGCCGTGAAGTAGCGCCCTAAAGACATACGGGCAAGAAACAAAAAAGCCCCGGCAGACGCCGGGGCTTTTGAAAATCCAGTTGCGGGGTTTTCGATGGGCAAAAAAATTCGCCTCAACATTTGTTGTTGAAGCGCTTTAGCTATCTTAGCATACAGGACCCTAAGTTGTCAACTGTTTACGCCTAGATCCATGAACTACCCCATATTTGGCGCGCTTGAACAGGCGGGGTGGCGTTTCTGGCCCCCTCATGTAGAATAACCGTGCCTTACCGGACCTCATGTGACAGCCATATATTTCCTACTGGAGGGTTTCCATGCCGGACCTCACTTCATTGGGCGCGGCAGCCGGCGCGCTGCTTAAAGAGCACCAGCAGTCCATCGCCGTGGCGGAATCATCATGCGGCGGCCTGATCTCCGCAGCCCTGGTATCGGTCCCAGGCGCTTCCGACTACTACGTGGGCGGCAGCACCATCTACACGCGGGTGGCGCAGAAGGGGCTATTATCGGTTCCCGACCAGACCATGGAGGGCATGCGGGCCAGCAGCGAGCCCTATGCGTTGCTCAACGCCAGGACCATCCGCGACGCATTGGGCACCGTATGGGGGCTGGCCGAGACCGGGGCCAGCGGGCCCACCGGCAACCGCTACGGAGATTCGTCGGGCCACGCTTGTTTCGCCGTCGTGGGACCGGTCGAGAAGGTGATCACCCTGGAGACCGGCGACACCGACCGGGAGAAGAACATGTGGGTGTTCGCTAAAACGGCCCTTGACCTGTTGATCGAATGCCTGAACGAATCCAAATAGCCGTGCCGGCGCGGCGAACCATGCCGATGGAGAATGACCCATGACCGTTGTGGAATCCAGGCTGGCCGAACTGGGATACACCCTTCCTCCTCCTCCGGAGCCCATCGGCAACTATCTATCCGCCTGCCGCAGCGGCAACATCATGTGGATGGCCGGGGTGGGTTCCCGCCGGGCGGACGGGTCGCGGATCAGCGGAAAGCTGGGGGCGGACCTAACGGTGGAGCAGGGCTACGAGGCAGCCCGTTGGTGCGCTCTGAACCTGCTGGCGCGGATGAAGGCGGAACTGGGGGACCTGGACCGGGTCACCCGCATCCTCAAGGTGGTGGGCATGGTCAACAGCTCGCCCGACTTCGAGGAGCAGGCCAGGGTGATCGACGGGGCGTCGGACCTGTTCGTGGATCTCTTCGGTGAAGCCGGACGCCACAGCCGGTCAGCGCCGGGGATGGCCGTCCTCCCAGGGAACACGGCGGTGATCGTTGACTGCGTCATCGAGACCGCGGTGGACTAGCGCCCGTTCCATCAGATGAAGCCGGCAGATGAAGCCGGCAGATTAAAACTGCCGGTAAACGCGCACGCCCTCGACGGTAAACCGCCGAGGGCGTGCTCATCATTTCATGACCTGGGAATGCCTTGGATTGTGGGACGGAGGACCGTCCCCACGGTGTTGTCGGCCTAGTAGCGTCCGCCGCCGCCGCCGCCGCCGCCGGTGCCGCCACCCTGCCTGCTGAAGCAATCGCTGCAGTAGACCGGCCGGTCGCCGCGGGGCCGGAACGGCACCGAGGCCTCATTGCCGCATTCGGCGCAGATCACCGTATGCATCTCGCGGGGACC
>JACZXN010000471.1 GCA_022571575.1 Chloroflexota bacterium
GGCCAGCGGCCGGGCCATGGACGACCTGATTCGGATCTATGGACAGGAGGAGTTGGAAGAGGACGATGTGCAGCGGGTGTTGGCCGTGCTGGACGAGGTCGGCTCTCAGGAACACTCGCAACGCCTAACGGAGGCCGCCGCGGCCCGGGCATTGGAGGCTTTGAAGCCGGTCTCGCTGCCCCAATGGGCGCAAACCGAGGCCGAAGAACTGGTTGACTTCCTGGCCCGCAGGGAATACTAGTCTAATAGCCCAGCAACAGACCCGATCCGAAATCTCCAAACGCCGAGGTTTTTACGATATGACCACCACCGAACAGGAAAACAAACGGGCGAAACGGCCGCTGGAATTATCCACCAGATTGGCCGCCTATATATTGAAGAACAAGCTCAAGGGAAGGAAGAAGTTTCCATTGGTGACGATGCTTGAGCCTCTGGAGATGTGCAACCTGGCCTGTATCGGTTGCGGCCGCATCCGGGAATACAAACCCGTGCTGGACAAGATGATGCCGGTGGATGAGGCCATCGCCGCCGTTCACGAGTCCGGCGCACCCATCGTTTCCATCGCCGGGGGAGAACCGACCATCCACCCCAGGATACACGAGATCATCAACACGTTGATCCAGGAAAAGTACTTCGTCTATTGCTGCACCAACGGCCTGTTGCTGGACCGGGTGATGAACAAGATACCCCCTTCCAAGTACCTGTGCTGGGTGGTGCATCTTGACGGTATGGAAGAGAAACACGACGAGTCGGTGGACCGGAAAGGCGTCTTCAAGAAGGCCGTCGACGCCATTCAGTCGGCCTTGGACCGCGGCTACCGAGTCTGCACCAACTCCACGGTGTTCCGCACCAGCGATGTTGGCGACCTTTCCGAGATGTTCCGCATGGTGGCCGAGATCGGAGTGGAAGGTTCCATGATCTCTCCGGGGTTCGATTTCAAAGACGCCCCCGACCGGGACATGTTCCTGACCCGGCAGGAATCCCACTCCCTCTTCCAGGAATTGTTGTCGCCGGAAAACACCAAGGGCGCCCGTTTGTACAACAACCCCCTTTACCTGAACTTCCTGAAGGGGGAGCGGGAGTACCAATGCACCGCCTGGTCCAACCCGACCTACACGGTGATGGGATGGAGGAAGCCCTGCTATCCCCTGGCCGACGAGCACGTGGAACACGTGGCAGAGCTATTCGACGAAGACATCTGGGAGCGGTACGGCGTCGGCAAAGACCCCCGGTGCGCCAACTGCATGATGCACTGCGGCTTCGAGTCCGCCACCATCTTCGCGGCCGTGACCACGCCCAAGGACTGGGTCACTCTGATCAAGTCTGGCGCCGCCCTCAAGGGCGGCATCACCGCTGCCTAGAGTGATGAGTAAAGGATTTTGCTGATCGTGGCTGCCAGCATGGAGCAAGAGCTGATCGGTCTCCGGCGCGAGATGCTCGAGATCGAGGACGCCACCGGGGCCCACCCCGGGGTGGAGTTCCAGATTTTGGGCGTTGGGCCGGAGCGAGCGGGCGGCGCCATGGCCGCATTGCTCGATGCCCGCGGTTCCGAGGTGGACGGTGTGCTGGTCCTGGGCGTGGCCGGAGGGGTGGACCCCGGTCTGGAGACCGGAGACCTGCTCCTGGCGGACCGGTACGCCCTCCAGGACGGTGTGGCCCAGGGAGCGGGACGGGCGATCAAACCCAACCCTCAGATGCTCCAATCAGCCGAGCAGGCGGCCCTTGACCTCTCCATGCCGGTCTGCAACGGCGGCGCCTTGACCGTCGACCATCTGGTTGCGAGACCGGAAGAGCGGGAAGCGCTGCGGACCCGGTACCAGGTTTACAGCGTCAATATGGAGGACTACCGGGCGGCGGAGGCAGCCCAGAGCGCGGGCGTGCCATTCCTGTCGGTGAGGGTGGTGTTGGACACCGCGGGCCAGCGTCTCCCCGGATATCTGCCGGGCCTGGCCAAGTCGCCTTACAAAGTGCTGACCAACGTGCTGCTCATGCCGTGGCGCATCCCCACCATGCTGCGGCTGAAGAGCCA
>JACZXN010000472.1 GCA_022571575.1 Chloroflexota bacterium
GCGAATGGCTGCGAAACAACGTGGACTGGGCCATCTCCCGGGAGCGCTACTGGGGCACGCCGATACCAATCTGGCAGTGCCAGGAGTGCCCCAACACAATCTGCGTCGGCGGCGTGGACGAACTTCAAAAATTGGCCGGCGACAACGGCGGTCTGAACGCCGGCGATCTGGACCTGCACCGGCCGTACGTCGACAACATCTTTCTAAAATGCACATCGAAGGGCGATTCCGGCGAGGGCTGCCCCGGCGAGATGCGCCGCATCCCGGAGGTCATGGACGCCTGGTTCGACTCGGGCGCCATGCCCTTCGCCCAGTGGCACTACCCCTTCGAGAACGAGGGCATCGACACGGACGGCCGCTTCCCCGCCGACTACATCTGCGAGGCGGTGGACCAGACCCGCGGCTGGTTCTATAGCCTCCATGCCCTATCCACTCTGCTCAAGGGCCAACCGGCGTACAAGAACGTCATCTGTCTGGGGCTGATCCTGGACGAGAAGGGCCGCAAGATGAGCAAGCGGGTGGGCAACGTGGTGGAGCCCTTGGGAGTGCTGGACGAGCACGGCGCCGACGCCCTGCGCTGGTACCTGTTCACCGCGTCCCATCCGGGAGAGTCAAGGCGGTTCTCGGCCAAGCTGGTCAGCGAGACCCTGAGAAAGGTGCTGCTCACGCTGTGGAACGTGTATTCCTTCTTCATCGGCTACGCTGAGATCGACAAGTTCGACCCGTCCAAGACTCCCGCCGATTGGAAGCCGGAGAACGAGCTTGACCGCTGGGTGCTGTCCGAGTTGAACACCCTTATCTCTCAGGTGGATGGGTACCTGGACGGCTACGACCCCACCAACGCGGGGCGGCGGATCCAGGAATTCATCGACCAATTATCCAACTGGTACGTGCGCCGCAGCCGCCGCCGTTTCTGGAGGAGCGAGGGCGACGCCGACAAGCTGTCGGGTTACGTCACCCTGCACACCTGTTTGGTTACGGTCGCCAAGCTGATGGCCCCCCTGGCCCCATTCGTCGCCGAAGAGATGTACCAGAACCTGGTCTGCTCGGTGGACCCGTCGGCGCCCGACAGTGTCCACCTGTCCAAGTACCCGGAACCCGACCAGTCCCTGGTGGACGAACCGCTCATGGAGGCCATGCGGCTGGCAATGCGGGTGTCGAGCATGGGCCGGGGCGCCCGCTCCAAGGCGGGACTGAAGGTGCGCCAGCCCCTGGCCAATGTCTTGGTGAAGGTCCGTGACGCCGCCGAGGAAGGATACATCGGCCAGGTGCGGCCCCAGGTACTGGAAGAACTGAACATCAAGGACATCCAGGTTATCCATGACGACGATCCGCTGGTGCGGCGGGCGTTGGAACAGGCCGGCGGCCAGACGGAGACCGTTGTAACGGTGGACAGCTACACCGTCTCGCTTGAAGGCGGCTACATGGTGGCCGTGGACGGCGCCATCACCCCGGAGTTGGCTGAAGAGGGCCTGGCCCGAGAGATCGTCCACCGCATCCAGGGCCTGCGGCGGTCAGCCAATTTCGACGTCACCGACCGCATCGTGACCTACTACCAGGGACCCTCGAAATTGGTAGCCTTGATGCAGGGGGCTTTCTCGGACTACATCCGTGAAGAGACGCTCAGCACCGTGCTGGTGGACGGCCCGCCGGACTCCGAGACTGCAACCGAGACCTCCAAGGTGGTGGACATGGAGGTCATCCTGGGCGTCCAGCGGGTGTAGACCCCGGACCGGCGGCTCCCCGACGATTCCATTCGTCCTGAGAGCGCCGAAGGGCCCACATCGATCAAGTATCTAGTTAATTAAAACACGACCCATCCGCGTCGGTGGTCCCACGGGTCCCCCGATGCATCGGGGAGACTCACGACTCCCGTCGGACCTCACCATGCGCGGTCTAACGTGGTCTGCGGGTTGAGCGATCGCCACCGGCATACGTATCGGCTTCGGGAATCGCCGTTCCAGCGGTCGGCGATTGGCTTACTCAGCCATCGAGAACCCCACCGGAGTAGACGCAGCAAGGCGG
>JACZXN010000033.1 GCA_022571575.1 Chloroflexota bacterium
CGGCGGCGCGGTGGCCGTGGGGTTTGAGGTTGCCGCCGGCACGGGTATCGAAGCCGCGGACGGAGTGGCTACGGCGCCAGACCCGCCGCAGGCGGCCGCCAGTAGGCCAAAAAAAGTCGCGGATGAAAGAAGCAGCAGGCCGAGCCGGGAAGGCATCAGGCGATCATGCCACCGTCGATGGTCAGGACCTGGCCGGTGATGTAGGCTGCGCCGTCGCTGCAGAGAAAGACCACCGCCTCGGCCACGTCCTCGGGAGTCCCGAACCGGCCCATGGGGATGCGGGCCAGGATCTTCGCCTGGGTCTCCTCGGACAGTTCTTCCACCATCGCCGTGGCGATGTATCCGGGGGCCAGGGCGTTGACCGTGACGTTACGTGAGGCGACCTCCCGGGCCACCGCCTTGGTCAGGCCCACCAGTCCGGCCTTGGCCGCCGCGTAGTTGGCCTGGCCGGGGTTCCCGGATAGCCCCACCACCGAAGACATGTTTATCACGCGGCCCGACCGCTGCCGGATCAGGTGGGGCATGACGTAGCGGGTGCAGAGGAACGCGCCGCGCAGGTTGACGCTGATGACGCTGTCGAAATCCTCGGGTTTCATGCGCAGCAACAGGGAGTCCCTGGTGATGCCGGCGTTGTTCACCAGGATGTCGATGTTGCCCCAGTGTTCGACGGTCCGCTTGATGACGGCTTCGGCGGATTCCTGCTGGGAAACGTCGCCGCCCACCAGGAGGGCTTCTCCGCCGGCTTTGGTGATGGAATCGACGACCTGTGCGGCGGCATCGGGGCTGGCGTGGTAGTTGACGCCGACCTTGACTCCGGCCTGAGCCAGGCGGCAGGCAACCACGGCGCCGATCCCCCGGGAAGCTCCGGTGACCAGCGCAACCTTGCCTCCCAGATCAATACCAGACACGGGGCGAGACATGGATCCGCTTTACCGGCCCGCGCCGCTGCCGGTCACTTTGTTTCCGGCCGTTTTCGTCCCGGCTTTGGTCCCGGCTTTAGTCCCGGCTTTAGTCCCGGCTTTAGTCATGGAGGCCAGGTCTTCCCGCATGATGTCGACCATGCCCAACTGCACATACCGGACGGCGGTGTTCACCGCGGCCAAGATCTCATCGGCCCGGCTGGAGCCGTGGCCCAATATCACCGGACTGTTGACCCCGAAGAGCGGCCCCCCATTGGTGCGGGTGCGGTTGGTCAACCCGACCAACTCGGCGGCGAATTTGGCGACGGTGGCCTCGTCCGTGACCGAGGCAAGCCGCTTCTTGGCCAGCGCCGCGAAGGCCGCACCGATGCCCTCGGTAAATTTGATCAGGATGTTGCCCACGAAGCCGTCACAGATGATGACTTCGGCCTTTTCGGTGAAGAAGTCCATCCCCTCGACGTTGCCGACGAAATTCAATTGGCTGTCTTGGAACAGTTGGTAGCTCTCCTGGACCTGTTTGTTGCCCTTGGCCGCTTCGGAACCGACGCTGAGCAGGGCGACCCTGGGGTTCTCGATCCCCATGTAGGTGCGGGCCCAGGAAACACCCAAGGATGCGAAGTTGAGCAGCAGCGCCGGGCGGCAGTCCAGATTGGCGCCGATGTCCATCAGAACGGTATTGGGGGCCAAACCCAGGAACGGACCGCCCACGCAGGGACGCTCCAACCCTTCCATCAGGCCCAAAGTCAGGACCGCACTGGCCATCGATGCGCCGGTGGAGCCCATGGAGACGACGACATCGGCGTCGCCACTCTTGACCAATCGGGTGGCGACGGCCACCGAGGCATTGGGCTTGGTCCGTAGGGCCCGGAGCGGATGCTCGTCGTCGCCGATCTTATCTTCGGAGGGCACAACGCGGACGGACAGGCCCGAGATATCGTGTTTGGCCAGTTCCCGCTCCACCGGGTCCCGGTCGCCCACCACCAACATCTCCACGTTGGCGGACTGGGCGGCCAACACCGCGCCCTTCACCGTCTCAGCCGGACCGTGGTCTCCGCCCATTGCGTCCAATGCGACCCGCACCGGTCCCGACCCATTATTAGTTTGTTTCTGCATATTGGTCCATCCTCTCATGACCGGGTCCGACCGGGTCTCCCACCCCGTGCCGCCCGGGCCATTCGCCAAAGGCTTCTACCCCTGATTTATGTTGAAGGCCGCAGTGCCCGAGACCAGTTCCTGCCCGCTGGCGCTGTTCCTAACCCCGACTGAATAGGTCCGGGACGAGCCCTGCTCCTTGGCCACACCGCCCCATGCCTCGACCCGGTCGCCCAGATAGGCGGCGCCCTTGAATCTGACTCGGAGGCTCCCCGATTCCAGCCAGTCCCTTCCGTGGGCGGCGGCCATCATCTCGGAGACGAAGGCCAGGGTGAGCATGCCGTGGGCGATGATTCCACCGAACTGGGTCCCGGCGGCGAATTCTGGGTCCAGATGCAGCGGATTGTCGTCGCCCGATGCCCTGGCGTAGGCTTTCAACTGCTCCTGGTTGATCTCTTTTGAAACCACCGGCAGGCCGCTTTGGGCAGCACCGTTGTCCTGACCTTTGGTCCCTCTCGGCGGTTCTTCGGATGGGCCGGCAGATGACCCGCCCGAAGGCCCGGCGCCGGTGATGAGCACGGTGCTCTTGGCGGTCAGCGCCACCGCTCCTCCGGACTCCACGGTGCAGACGACGGTGATGAACTCGAGGCCGGCCCGGCGGCGGGGTTTCTCCAGGAATGCGCTGACCTTTATCTCGCTGCCGATGGCGATGGGTGTCAGGGTCTTGATTTCCTGCAAACTGTGTATCGCCCCGGAAGGGAGCGCCAGCTTCCGGAGCATTGAGCCCAGGGCCGAGGCCGCCAAGTATAGGGGCGGCGCAAGCCCGGTTTCCCTGTAGATGGGCAGGGCGTCTCCCACCGAGCGCAGGTACTCGTCAACCGAGTCCTGCGTCGCAACGAACGACCCCAGGTCCAAGTTGCGCTCAGTCTCAAGCAGCAACGCCAGCCCGCCTCCCTGCGCCGGTCCATGGCCATTTCCAAGTGAACACTCGGCAAAGTCCAAAATGGGGGCCGTGGCCCCCATGATTATCTCGATATCGGTCGCCGGATTCTCCGGCACGCCCGATTATACCCACGGGCAGGCTCCCCGGCAACATTTCGTGCACCGGACTTGCCCAGCTTTGATGCAGGCCTGGAGGACGGGGTTCCGGGAGGCTGGACCGGCGCGCCGAATTCTCCCCATCAAGGCTAGGCCGGCGCTCCGAAATTCTCCAACGCCAGTCCGGCGATGTGCTCCCCGATGGCCAGCGAAGAGGTTGCGCCGGGCGACGGCGCGTTCAACACGTGGATCGCGTCGCGGCCCTGGATGATGCTGAAGTCGTCCAACAGCGAACCGTCCCTGGCCACCGCCTGGGCCCGGACACCGGAGCCGCCGCTGGCCAGGTCCGATTCCTTGATCTCCGGCAATAAACGCTGCAGGTCGCGCAGGAACACCCGTTTGTTGTAGGACCGGTAGACCTCGCCCAGGCCTATCTTCCAGAACTTAAAGGCCATCTTCCAGAACCCGGGATAGGCCAGGTTGCCCAGGCTCTCGCCCAGATCGAAGTCCCGCTTGCGGTAACCCTCCCTCCGCAGGGCCAGCACCGCGTTGGGGCCGGCCTCGACCCGGCCGTGGATGTTGCGCGTGAAGTGGACGCCCAGGAAGGGGAACTGGGGGTCTGGGACCGGGTAGATCAGCCCGGAGACCAGATGGTAGCTCTCCGGCCGCAGGGTGTAGTACTCGCCCCGGAATGGAATTATCCGCACTCCCACTTTCTCGCCGGTCATGGAGGCGACCTTGTCGGCATAGAGGCCGGCGCAGTTGATGATATGCTTGGCCTGAAGCGTCCCCTTGGGCGTCTCCAGGGCCACGGAGCCGCCGGGGCCGCTGGACCGGGTGGCCTTCCGCACCGGCGCTCCGGTGAAGATGTCGCCGCCGGCCTGCTGGAACTTGTTGGCGTAGGCGGCGGCCACCTTGGTGAAGTCGACTATGCCGGTGTGGGGCGCCCACAGGGCCCGCACCCCGGTGGCGTGGGGCTCGATCTCCTTCAGCCGTTCCGGGCCGACGATCTCCAGACCGGGCACTCCGTTGGCCGTTCCCCTTTCGTAGAGGTCCTGCAACCGGCCCAGTTCGGACTCGTTGAGGGCGACTATGACCTTGCCGCACTGCTGGTACTCGATCTCGTTTTCATCGCAGAATCTGACCAGGTTGTTCCGGCCGGCGACACAGAACTTGGCCTTGTGGGAACCGGGCCGGTAATAGATGCCCGAGTGCATCACCCCGCTGTTGTGCCCGGTCTGGTGGGTGGCCAGGCCTTCCTCTTTCTCCAGCACCGCCACCCGCCACTTGGGGGCCCGGGCCGCCAAGTGCATGGCGGTGGACAGCCCCAGGATGCCGCCTCCGATGATTGCGATGTCGTACTGGCTCGATTCCATTGCTAGCCTCTTCCTGTCCCGCCGACCGGCCTGATAATCCTTGAAAGGGAGACGCTAAGATTAGTCTGCCCAACTGGGCCGGTCAAGCCGGCGCGGGCCGCCCTTTTTCTTGACCCTTGGCCCGCCATGCATTACTTTGAAGCGTGCCACCGAAACGTGCCACCGAAACGTGCCAAAACGTGCCACCAAAACGTGCCACCGAAACGTGCCTTGAAAACCGGCTTGGCCCGGGGGGCCGCGATCTTGAGCTATGAAGGGGAGCAGCACATGCACTTTGGCGCATTCATGGAGTTCGGCAACCGGGCCGGAGTCAGTGAGTCCCAGGCCTTTCAGGAAGGGTTCCGGATGGTCGACGCGGCCGAGGAGATGGGCCTGGACGGCGTCTGGCTGGCCGAACTGCACTTCAACCCGGCCCGCTCCGTGCTCTCGTCTCCCATCGTGATCGCCAGTTCCATCGCCACCCGCACCAAGCGGCTCAGGGTGGGCATGGCCGTATACGTGCTGCCCCTGAGCAACCCGCTGCGCATCGCCGAGGAAGTGGCCACCGTTGACCACATCAGCGAAGGCCGGTTCGAGTTCGGCATCGGGCGCAGTGGGTTCGCCCGCTCCTACGATGTTTTCAGCATACCCTATAACGAGAGCCAAGACCGGTTCGCCGAGTCTCTGGAGATCATTCTACAGGCGTGGAAGGGGAAAGAATTCTCCTACGAGGGTTCTTACTACACCGTGGAGAAGGCCACGGTCACGCCCGTCCCTTACCAGAAGCCCCACCCGCCGATCCGGATCGCCGCCAACTCCGCCGACACCTTCATCCGGCTGGGCAAGGCCGGCCACCCCATCTTCGTCGGACTGCGCGGTATGGACATCCCAGAGTTGCGGCAGAACGTGGAACAGTACCGCCGTTCCTGGCGGGAGGCTGGGCACCCCGGCGAGGGCGACGTGTCCCTGCGCATCCCGGTCTACGCCGGGGAGACTCAGCAGCAGGCCATGGACGAACCATTCGAGAGCATCCGCGGCTACTTCGGAAGGATGGGCAACCTCTACCGCGAGTCGGCCGGAAAGGCGGGCATCGACGTAACCGAACTACGGGAGGGCCGGGCCGAGCGGTTGGCCGCCCTCAGTTATGACCAGATGTTGGACACCAAGATCGCCTTCGGGACCGCCGAGGGACTGGTGGACCGCTTCGCCCAGTTGAAGGAAGAATTGGGACTGGACGGCGTGGTGGCCGAGCTGAACGCCGGCGGCCTGATCCCCGAAGAGCGGGTCCTGCGGAGCCTGCGAGTCATCACCGAGAAGGTCATGCCGGCCTTCAAGTAAGCCACCGAAGCAACCCATTGAGATACGCAGGTCAAATAGGCGGGCATAAGGGAGACGACCGAGTTGAAACTAGCAGTATTGGACGATTACCAGGCGACGGCCAAAGACCTGGGCGACTGGTCCGAGTTGCCCCCTGGGACCGAGGTTGAGTATTTCCAAGACCACATCAACGACGAAGACCAACTTGTGGACCGGCTTAAAGATTTCGACATGGTCATGGGGATGCGGGAGCGCACCCCCTTCACCCGCTCCATACTCTCCCGGCTGCCCAAGCTGCGGCTGCTGATCACCACCGGCCGCCGGAACGCCTCCTTCGACATCGAGGCGGCCACCGAGTTGGGCATCTCGGTCTGCGGCACCGGCGGCGCGGGCGAAGGCCCCACCGAACTCACCTGGGGCCTGATCATCGCCATGCTGCGCCACATCCCGGAGGAGGACCAGCGGGCCAGGGATGGCCGTTGGGGCACCACCGTCGGGGTTGGCCTCAAGGGCAAGACCCTGGGGCTGCTGGGGCTGGGCCATATCGGGTCGCTGGTGGCCAGGGTCGGCGCGGCTTTCGACATGAACATCATCGCTTGGAGCCAGAACCTGACCGCCGAACGGGCCAAGGAATGCCAGGCCACGCTGGTGGACAAGGAAACGCTGTTCAAAGAGTCGGACATCGTCTCGGTCCACGTGGTGCTCAGCGACCGCAGCAGAGGGCTGGTCGCCGCCCCCGAACTGGCCCTGATGAAGCCCACGGCCTATCTAGTGAACATCTCCCGGGGGCCCATCGTCGACGAAAAGGCCCTCATCGACGCCCTGGAGCGGAAGGCCATCGCCGGGGCCGCGCTGGACACCTTCGATATCGAGCCCCTGCCCGCGGACCATCCCTTGTTCAAGACCCCCAACACCCTGATCTGCCCCCATCTGGGCTACGTCACGGAGGAGGGATACCGGGCCTTCTACGCCGGGGTGATCGAGAATATCCGCGCCTTCACCAGCGGAGAGCCGGTCCGGATGATCAACCCCGACGTGCTCACCGGGTCTCAGTTCCGGGGATACAACTAGCGCCTCATCCAGCTCCCATTGACGGACAACAACTGACCCCCATCCTAACCTTCCCCCAGAAGGGAGAAGGGATCGTTCTCTCTCCTCGCAAGGCGGAGAGTTAGAGTGGGGGCGTAGCTACCAGCCGACGACGATTACCTGGAACCAGTACCAGGCCGATGAATCATCCATAAACCAGGGAGGGGCCCAGATGAAAGCGGTCCGCTTAAACGAATTCGGCGGCGTCGAAGTATTGAAGTTCGAGGATACGGCCGAGCCCAACCTCCGGCCCCACCAGGTCATGATCAAGGTGGACTCCGCCGGGGTTAACTACGCCGACATCCTCCGCCGGGGCGGCAACTATCCCGGCCCCGACCTGCCCTCCTCCATGGGCCTGGAAGCGGCGGGCACGGTCACCGAGGTCGGCTCGGAGGTCAGCGGCATCTCCGTGGGTCAGAAGGTGATGGCCATGGGACCGGGCGGCCAGGCTGAGTACGTGGCCGTGAACGGCAACTTCGTGTTCCCCTATCCCGACTCCCTGGACCCGGTGGAAGCGGGCGGCATGCCCATAGTGTTTCTGACCTCGTACCACCTGCTGAAGACCAGGGGGCAGTTGCAGCCGGGCCACACGGTGCTGATCCAGGCGGGGGCCTCGGGCGTGGGCACCGTGGCCATCCAACTGGCCAAGGCCTGGGGCGCCAAGGTCATCGCCACGGCCTCCACCCAGGACAAGCTGGACCTGTGCCGGTCTCTGGGCGCCGACGTGACCATCAATTACACCGAGACCGACTTTGAAGCGGCGGTCAAAGAGGAAACCGGCGGCGCCGGCGTGGAACTGGTCCTGGAGTCCGTGGGGGGGCCGGTGCTGGAGAAAAGCGTCCGTTGCATCGCGTCCTACGGGCGGCTGGTCAGCTACGGAAACGCCTCGCAAACCCCGGCCAATCTGGCGGCGTCGGACATCACCGGCGCCAACCGGACCGTCATCGGCTTCAGCATCGGGCGCTCTCCCCAGGGCTCCCTGGACCACAAGGGGGCCATGGACGAACTGTTCCCCATGATCGCCCAGGGCAAGGCCAAGTTGATCGTGGACCAGGTGCTGCCCATGTCCGAGGTGGCCAAGGCCCACCAGCACCTGTCCAACCGCGGCACCCGCGGCAAGGTGATTCTGACTCCGTAGGCGGGCTTGGGACGGCTTCTCTGACCTTGCCCGGACCTTCATCGGTTTTCAGAAGTTGTCCGGGACCACCGCTGGTTGCTCAACTGTCATTCCGAACCGGCGCCAGCCGGTGAGGAATCTCGTTCCCTGGAAATGAGACCCCTCGCTTCGCTCGGGGTGACAGATAGGCAGGCGGGGTGACCGCTTGGCGAGAGTGACAGGCTTGTGTAGGCAGCGGTTTTGTGGATGGGCCGCGTTAGTCTGACCCCGCCTCTTTCTCCCAGATGGCCTCAAGCACCGCCGTCGGGGACATGGGCGTCTCGGTCATGCGGATGCCCAGGGCCTGGTTGATGGCGTTGGCGATGGCCGGGACCGGCGGGATTATGGACACCTCCCCCACTCCCCTGACCCCCGTTGGGTGGTCCGGATTGGGGACCTCCACTATCTGAGTGTCGATCATGGGCAGGTCCTTGGCGATGGGCATGCGGTAGTCCAGCAAGCTGGCGTTCAGCATCCCGCCCGCAGCGTCGGTGACGTACACCTCATTCAAAGCCCAGCCGATGCCCTGGACGGCCCCGCCCTGTATCTGGCCCTCCACGTAGGTGGGATGGACGGCGGTGCCGGGGTCCTGGAGGGCCGTGTACCTGATTATCGCCGTCTTGCCCGTTTCCGGGTCCACCTCCACGTCCACGATATGCACCGCGAAACCCGGGCTCTCCCCGCCCCAGGCCCCGGAGGCCCGGCCCGACATCGGGCCGCCGGTGGTGTTCTGCCGGGCTGCCAGTTCCTTCAAGGTGAAGCGCAATTCGGGGTTGGAGCGGTGGGTGAAGACGCCGTCGGCGACGTCCACCTCTTCCGCCGGCACGTCCCAGAGCAGCGCGGCCCTGGCCGCCAGTTGGCGCAGCAGATCGCGGGCCGCTTCGAAGGACGCCCAGCCGGTCTTGTAAACGGCGCTGCTGCCGGCGCTGATGGCGGTGTACCCGATGGAATCGGTGTCGCCCACCGACGGGTGGACTTCCTCGGCAGGGATACCCAACACCTCGGCCACGTGCATGGCCGCGGCGGTGCGGCTGCCCGCCAGGTCGACGGACCCTTCGACCAGACCGACGCTACCGTCCGGTTGCAGGCTGACCACGGCGCTGGCCGGGCCGGTGATGTTGTTGCAGACGGCGGTGGCCACGCCGCGGCCCCTATTCGGTCCGCCAAGCGGGGCGTTGTAGTGGGGGTGGTCCTTGGCGGCCTGCAGGGTCTCCACGTAGCCCACCTTCTTGAACGGGATGCCGGAGACGCGGCGGGTGCCCTCTTTGGCGGCGTTCAGCAGCCGGAACTCGATGGGGTCCAGGGACAGCTTCTCAGCCAGTTCGTCGATCAGGGTCTCCCCGGCGAATCCGGCCGGCGGACCCAGGGGGGCGCGGTAGGGCGCGACCTTGGGCTTGTTGACCACCACGTCGTAGCCTTCCGACCGGACGTTTGGTA
>JACZXN010000473.1 GCA_022571575.1 Chloroflexota bacterium
CGACGGAATCGACCGCGCCTTTGACACTAACGGGGCGATCAGGACATCCGTGGAATCTGTGAGGCATTGGTTCAGAACCCAGACCGGCGGACTGGACCTGCGGTGGGATACCTATATGGGAGAGTTGGACATCACGTTTTTTCGGTTGGCGTCCAACGAGGCCGGGGTCACCGCCTCGGGAGCCTTTGTTCGAAACGTGCTGGAACTGGAGTTGAATGCCGCCGGCGTCATCCGGCCCAATAAGCAATACATGGTCTATTACGACGGTGGCAGCACCTACGCCTGCGGCGGAGGGGCCTGGCCTCCCTTGATCTATGGCGTTGTGAGCGCCATGTACTTGCAGGGCGAGCCCCCCGGCGCCATCGGATGCAACACGAACCAGTTGGGAGCGTCGCCAACCGCCACGGGATACTTGGATATCGCCATGCTCCACGAATTCATCCACTCATTGGGGTTGGCGTCCACCTGTGCGCCCAACCACCATCTCTCGGGCCACGTCTCCGATTCTCCCAACGACCTGATGTGGACCGGGGATGCCCCGTGGGAGCTGCCGCCCCGGTTGGACATCGGGAACGACGATTATTTCCGCCACGGGAATCCAGATTGCCCCGACCTGGCCAAGGTGGGATACATCGTCCCGTTGCCGGAGAATTACTGGCTGCCGCCTGGCGTCTCCCGCTAGGCTGGTTCCGTTGGGCCGGGTCCCTTTTCGCATGCCCGGTGGAGTATTTGCCGCCGGGCCGCTAAGATTGGGAAACTCCAATGGCTGATCCACCCAAGGCGAATCCACCCAAACCGGAGGCCCGCATGCGCGCAACCACCAAGTTCCGGCAACTGCTCAACGAACCGGGAATCATCCAGGCGCCGGGGGCCTACGACTGCCTCACGGCCAAGATCATCGAGAACGCCGGCTTCTCCGCGGTGTACATGACCGGCGCCGGGACCTCGGTGGCGCAACTGGGCTACCCCGACCTGGCCCTGGCCACCATGACCGAGATGGTGGACAACGCCGCGTCCCTCGCCGAGGTGATCGACGTGCCCCTGATCGCCGATGCCGATACGGGCTACGGCGGCGTTTTGAACGTGCGGAGGACCGTCAGGCAGTACGAGCGGGCCGGCGTGGCGGCCATCCACATCGAGGACCAGGAATCGCCCAAGCGCTGCGGCCACCTGGACGACAAGAAGGTCATCTCCACCCAGGATATGGTCCAGAAGATACGGGCCGCGGTGGACGCCCGCACCGACGACGACTTCACCATCATCGTGCGCACCGACTCCATCGCCGTCACCGGCTGGGACGACGCCATGCACCGCTGCGACGAGTACGCGAAAGCAGGGGCCGACGTGTTATTCGTCGAAGCCCTGCGGACGCCGGAAGAGGTTGAGCGGGTCGCCAAAAACCTGGATATACCACTGCTTTTCAACTTCGTTGAGTCTGGGAAGTCTCCGTTGCTCTCGGCGTCGGAACTGGAGAAACTTGGCTTCAAGATCGTCATCTATCCGGCCAGCGCCCTGCTGTCGGTGACGCACATCGTCGGCAAGGTGATGGCCCAGTTGAAAGAGAAGGGCACCACCGCCCATCTGATGGACCAGATGGTCAGCTTGGAGGACTGCTTTGAGGAGATGGGGCTATCCACCATGTTGGCCGAGGACGCCCGGTTCGCAAGCCCTGTGTAGGCGTAGGAAGCCGTACCGGCCACCGCGAAAACCAGCCGCTTCAGTACGGTGGGAACTTTTTTCCAGGGTCTTACGTCTTTAATATATAGATATGACACAGAATAGTTCTGCATCAGGGCCAGAGGGCGGACCTTTCCTGGAGCGCTTGCCCGGCGAATTATCCCGCTGGGAGTCGGCTGGCATCATCACCGCGGAGCAAGGCCAGGCGATCCGCGCCCGTTATACTCCCGCCAAATTAGGCCCCAAGTCCCACAGAGCCCAAGGAAGACTGGTTACCGGCTTGTCCATCATCGGGGCCGTCTTGGTCGGACTGGGCGTCATCTTTTTCTT
>JACZXN010000474.1 GCA_022571575.1 Chloroflexota bacterium
GCGTCCAGCGGTGCTCGAAATCGCCGCCCATCATCTCCGTCTCTTCCTTGAGCCAGCCGGTGCCGATGCCGAACAGGAACCGGCCGCCGCTGAAGCGGTCCAGGCTGGCGATCTCCTTGGCCAGGAGGATGGGGTTCCGCTCCGGGACCAGGGTGATGCCGGTGCCCAGCAAGATCTTGCTGGTGGCGCCGGAGGCCCGGGCCAGGGCGATGTAGGGGTCGGTGAAGTGGGAGTAGGTCCAGGGAATCTCTCCGCCGGTGGCGGGGAAGGGACTGTCGCTGTGGACCGGCACCGCGGCGTGCTCGGCGTACCAGATGGACTCGAAGCCCAAGTCCTCGGCCTTCTTGGCCATGAATGCCGGGTCGATGGTGTAGGCCGGCAGGGGTACCGATGTTCCAATGTTCATCGTCTTCTCTCCAGTTTCGATTCCATTTAAGTATTTCTGGTGTGGTATCTCTAGTCTGCGGCGGGCTGTGCCCGTTTCACCTGCGACTCCAGCAGGCCGTGGCGTTCGCCCGCCTGTTGGGCCACCGTTTGAAGGTCCTCTTCCAGCAGGTAGCCCTGGGAGATCAACTCAAGGGCCGACTGCTCCACTTTTTGGAGATAATCATCGCGGGAGGAGTAACGCTCCTCCACGGAAGGCCGGGGGTCTGAGGTGTCTTCACGCTCCTGTTGGGTGAAGGCGAAGGGGATGGTTGAGCCCATGGTCTTGTGGGTCTGGCCGGCGCCTCCGGTGTCCGGGCGCCGCAGGTTCCAGCCCATGACCGTGGCCAGGGGCACGGCCACGGCGGGCAGGCGGATGCCGGCCAACTCGTTGCCGTCCTGGTCCACGGCGGACACCAGGGCCGGATAGGGCTTCCCGGTGACCGGCGGCAGGGTCTCGGTGATTCCGTCATCGGGTCCGAAGTCGAACCTGGCCAGATGCCTCAGGTGCTCGGGGAATCCGGCTTGGGGGATGGCCTGGAAAGCGGGTTTCAGGGACTCTGAAGGCACGGCGGTGCCGTCATCCAGGCGCGGATGCTTGCTGGGTGGCGGCGCGGCGCCATCGCTGACCCAAGCGTCCAGATTGACCACCGCGGCGCGCATCAGGGGCCGCCAGTCCACCCAGTTGAATGGGTGGAGGCCGCTGGCGCCGGTGGGTTGCGTGTGTCCCAGCGGCAGCACGCCGGCATTGTGCTGGGTCCCCGAGAAGTGGTAGATGCGCACACTATTCGACGGCATGATGTCCCTGGAACCGGTGGCGTCGACATGGGTCAGGGCGGCGTGCCCGGCCCAGTATTCGCTGGAGGTGTTGGTCAAGAACAACTTGGGGACCTTGTTCCTAGCCGCCAGCCGCGAAAGCAGACCGTCAGACTTGCCGGTCTCGGGGTCGGTCTGCTCGATGTCGGCGAAGGGGAAGAGACTGCCGGTGCTGGCCTCCACCAGGTTGGAGGGCTGGCCGAACCGCTGGTTGAACTCGCCCCGGCGGCCCCCGGCGATGTGGGCGATGATGCCGTCGAAGACCGTCCGGTCGTCTTCGTCCTGGTTCATGGCCAGGTAGAGCAGGTGGCGCAGGAAACGCCCGCTCTGGGACGAGCCGAAGGCCAGGGCGTGTTGGATGTCGCCGGCGCAGGGGTTGTCCTGGCTGCTCGAGTACCTGAGGTGGGAGATGAAGTCCCGGACGGCCGCCAGGCCCAGGCCCACCACCGGCGCGCCGGCGGTGGTGTAGATGCACCGGTAGACCTTGCCCGCTTGGAAACCAGACGCCAGGCATACGTGGTTGGCGTCGGGGACCACGTTGCCCTGCTCCAGGCGGCCAAAGGACCACTGGGAACGGGGTATGACCGTAGTCGGTCCGGCGTCGTAGTCCTGGACGGTCAGTTCGGCATCGGGTTGGTCCAGGCCGTTGGCGGGATAGGGCAGATGGCCCCGGTCGGAGAGCATCTGGGTCGTGGCCGCTTCGTTGGGCTGGAAGGTGACGGCGATGCGGCCGGTCACCGGGCCATTGGCGTCCGACGCGTTG
>JACZXN010000034.1 GCA_022571575.1 Chloroflexota bacterium
CATCATCGCCGCCAATGGGGCTGGGGGAATGGTGCGGACGATGGAGGAGTGGGCCCAGCACCCTCAGGCCGAGGCCATCGCCTCGCTGCCGTTGATGGAGATCATCAAGATTGGAGACAGTCCGCCGGAGAAGCTACCCGAGGGGGACCGGCCCTTGTCTGGAATAAGAGTGCTCGACCTGACGCGGGTCCTGGCCGGGCCGACCTGCGCCCGCACCCTGGCGGAGCACGGCGCCGACGTCTTGAAGATCACCGGAGCGCACCTGCCGAATATCGGCTACCAAGAATACGACACCGGCCACGGCAAGCTCTCGACCCATCTTGACCTGCGGGAACAGAATGACGTCGATACCCTGCACGGGCTGGTCCGGGAATCAGACGTTTTCTCTCAGGGATACCGGCCCGGGACGCTGGGGAGCCGTGGACTCTCGCCCGAGGAGTTGGCGCAGATCAGGCCCGGCCTCGTCTACGTCTCGCTGTCCGCCTTCGGCCATGTGGGACCCTGGGCGTCGCGCCGCGGTTTCGACACGGTGGTGCAGACGGTCAGCGGCATCACCAGCCTCCAGGGAGACCTGTTCCCTGGGGACGCGCCGGGCCCACAATTCTATCCGGTGTCGGCCATCGATTATCTCACCGGCTACCTGATGGCCTTCGGGGCGTTGGTGGCCCTGGAGCGGCGCGTCCGCGAGGGGGGAAGCTGGCTGGTGCGGATCTCTCTGGCGCAGGTTGGACGTTGGCTGGTCGGAGGTGGCCAGGTGCCGGAGAGCGATCTCAAGGACGTGCCGGCGGAGTTCACATCCGAAGAGTTGGAGCGCTGGTCCATGGATAGCGAAACGCCGGTGGGCCGGCTCCGGCATCTGGGGCCGGTGGTGCGTCTTTCAGAGACGCCGCCGCGCTGGGCCCGGCCGTCGGTGCCCCTCGGTTACAACGATCCGGTGTGGCCGGAGCGGGGAAAGTAGCCGCTGGAAATACAGAGATTGCACCAATCCATCGATGAAGTTGTCTGATATAAACCAGGGCGGGTCACAGACCCGCTCCTACGTAACTTGACGGTTCTCTTGGAAAGGGGTCTGCGAACAAAACGTGTGTCGGGGCGGGTTTGAAACCCGCTCTGTGTCCGATCAAACAATGGTGAGGAAACGTGGCAGGTCCGCCTTCACCAACGCCACCGGGGGATGCTCCGGGATGACTCGCGTTCTTTGCCGCCGGGAATCTAATCTCAGATGGTGAACCGGCAGTGCTGGCTACCGGCCCCCGTACATGGGCTTGAAGAAGCTGTGGAGGAAGTTGCGGCCGTGGGCCCAGGCGTGGCAGCGGCGCAACACCGGGTCGGGGATCTTCTCGCCCGATCTGTGGGTGATGCGGAAGGTCTCATAGTTCCGCAGTTCCGGCGGGACATCCACGGTGAAGATCAACTCGCATTCGGAGGCTTCGAGGAACAGCTTCAGCGATTCGAAGCCCTTGGTTTTCTTGTTGGGTGTCTGGTAAACGAAAAGCTCGGTGGCGCCGATCAACTCGTCGAAGTGATCGGCGCCGTTGCCGCGGCCTCCGCCCTGGGCCAGTTGCGCCCGGGTGAAACCGTGGTTGCTCAGGCTGCCTCGTCCGCTCAATGTCATAGTCTTCGCTCTCGTTAAATTATGAAAACCCCGTTGTTGTGATGCAGACTTAGTCGCCGGCTGAAAGGCATGTTTATCGCTCTCGCTGTTATATGAAAACCCGGCTTTGCCGGCCCGGCTGAGCCGGTTAGGGGAATAGGGCCCAGCCTTCCATGTCGGTCTCGGCCTTGAAGAAGTGCCCCTCGGCGCTGGTCACGTACAGGGTGGAGCGGTCCGGGCCGCCGAAGCAGCAGTTGGTGGGCCGGATGCAGGGCACCGGATGGGTCTCGATGACCCGGCCGCTGGGGTCGAACACGTAGATCAGCGGGCCGGGGCCGGACTGGGGCCAACCGGCGGTGGCGACGATGTTGCCCTCCCGGTCCAGGCACATGCCGTCGATGCCCCGCTGGGCCTGGCGCTTGTTGGTGCCGAAGGCGTGGAGGGTGTCGTAGGGGCCCAGGGAGCCGTCGTCCCGGATGGGATAGGCCCGCAACTCCCGGTCGATGCTGGGGTCGTCGCTGTTGCTCTCGGCCACGTAGAGGGTCTTGCCGTCGATGGACACCAGGATGCCGTTGGGCATGGTGCTGTCGGTCTCCACCCTGGCCACCGAGTAGCTGCCGCCGGCCTGGGGAGTGGCGCAGAGCACGGCCCTGAGGCCCGGCTCTTCAATCTCGGTGGCGTCGATGTTGGTGGCGTTCCATGGGTTGGTGAACCAGACGCGGCCCTGGCGGTCGACGGCCAGGTCGTTGGGGGTGTTCAGTTTCTTGCCCTCGACCTGGTCGGCGATGACAACATTGTTCCCATCTGGATCAAACCGTAAAATGGCGCGGCCGCCGGAGCAGCAGCCGAAGAGCCGGCCCTCCGCGTCATGGGCCAGTCCGTTGGTGCGGTTGGTGCCCTCGCGCCAGACGGTGATCTCGTCGGTCTTGACGTCGCAGCGCATGATGCGGCCGGCGGAGATGTGGGTGAAGAGCAGGTTCTCCCCGTCCCAGACCGGGCCTTCGGTAACGCTGCCGTAGGGCTTGTTCAGCAACTGGAAACGCCAGCTCATGGGCGGGTCCCTCCGTAATTCGCGGGTAATCCGGAAGCGGTTAATCTAGGCGCAGATTGTAGCAGACGGCAGTTCCAGGCACAATCGGCGCAATCAGGCCGCCGGCCGGTGCTATACTTTTTTGAGGCGTCCACTCATAAGTGATGGAACAGGGTCGTTTTGGCACGTGTCCTCAGAGAAATAATCGAAGCGGTGGTCCTGGCGGTGGTGGTCTTCATGCTGCTGCAGGCCACCGTCCGGAATTTCAAGGTCGACGGCTCCAGCATGGACCCCACCCTGATGGACGGCGAGTTCCTGTTGGTCAACCGCCTGGTCTACCTGCGGATCGACCGGGAGCGGCTGGCCAGGATCGTCCCCTTCTGGCGGGTCAGGGAGGAATCCCCCCGGTACGCCATCCACGCCCCCAAGCGGGGTGAGATCATCGTGTTTCAGTTCCCCCTGGACCCCAATAAAGACTTTGTGAAACGGGTTGTCGGATTGCCCGGCGAAACGATCGAGATGCGGGATGGGCGGGTATTTGTGAATGGCGGCCTGTTGGAAGAGCCGTACCTGACGGTCAAAGACCGTTCCAACGCAGCGCCGGTCCGCTTGAAAGAGGGCGAATACTACGTTTTAGGGGATAACCGGTCCCACAGCAACGATTCCCGTAGCTGGGGGGCCGTCCCGGAGGCCAATCTACGGGGCAAGGTGTGGATGGTGTATTGGCCGGTGCCGGGCATCCACATCCTGAACATTCTGGACCGGATACCCGGCTTCGGTTAGACGCCGGGGGAGATTGAGGCGGCTACCGCCGGTTGAGGGGCAGATCAGCCATTGGCCGGTCCGACCAGGATGTCGTCACCCTCGATCTGCACCCGGTAGACCCGGACGGCCTCGTCGGCCGGCGGGCCTACCGCCTCTCCGGTGGTCACGTTGAACGCGCCGCCGTGGAGGGGACACTCCACCTGTTCACCGCTCAGTTCACCCTCGGACAACGAAGCGTAGGCGTGGGAGCAGACGTCATCGACGGCATGAATGCTGCCACCCACGTTGGCCAAGAGCACCTGCTCGTTGTTCACCTCCACCGAAATCATCTCGCCGGGTTTGATCTCACTAACCTGCGCCACTTTGACAAAGCCTGGGTCGGCCATGGTTCTCTTAACTCCTGTCCTGTATTGAGCCGGGGAATATTATAGGGGCTGGGGGATATTATAGGGGAGTAGCCGGGTTAATTTGAAGGGCAGCGAGGGGCAACCCATGCCTGAGATTGTGGACAGCCCAGCGGGCCGTTAACTATAATGGCTGATGTCTCAGGGTTCCCGGCCCCGCGCCGCATCCGGCGTATACGGGTGCTCTGGGCGGGGTTTTCCCGCCAAGCTGGAGAGGTGCCGGAGTGGACGAACGGGCGCGACTGGAAATCGCGTAGGGGCGCAAGCTTCTCGCGGGTTCGAATCCCGCCCTCTCCGCCATCGCTCTTCTTCTCCTGCTCCTGCTTCTTCTGCCCCGGCCTGTTCTTCTCTGCTGAATGGTTGGGCCGGCCGCCTTGCACCGGCATACCGTGAGCTGTCGCCTGCGGTTCAGATGCCCAGGGACTCGTACAACTCCGGGTTGGCGCACTGCTCCAGCCGCTCGCCCTTTAGACCGGCCAACAGGTTCCTGGCCGCCAGGAGACACATCTCCCGCCGGGACCGGTTGGATGCGCTGCCGATATGGGGCAGGACCACCACATTGTCCAGGCCAAGTATGGGGTGGTCGGCCGGGATCGGCTCGGGGTCGAAAACGTCCAGACCCGCCCCGGCGATCCAGCCCTTGGTCAGCGCTTTATACAGGGCGTCGGTGTCCACCACCGGGCCGCGGGACATGTTCACCAAGATGGCCGTGGGCTTCATCTTCTTGAGTTGCTTCTCGCCGATGTAGTGGTGGGTCTCCGGCGTCAGCGGCACGTGGAGAGATAGGAAGTCAGATTCGGCCAGAACCCGATTCAGGGTGGTGTATTTAAAACCATACTCCGCCTCCAAGTCCGGTTTCCTGGTGCGGGAGTGGTAGATGATCTTCATGTCGAAGCCCAGGCCCCGCTTGGCCGTTTCCAGACCGATCCCGCCCATTCCCAAGATGCCCAGGGTGCTGCCGTTCACCTCCGCGCCCAGCCAGAACATGGGGTGATGGGCGATCTTCCAATTGCCCTCGCGGACCCACTTGTCGCTTTCCACCACGCGGCGGGCGGCGGCCAACAACAGGGCGAAGGCCAGATCGGCGGTCGATTTGGCCAGAACACCCGGGGTATAGCCCACCAGTATCCCCCGCTTGGTGGCCGCCGGGATGTCGATGTTGTCCAGTCCCACCGCCACCTGACTCACCACCCTGAGGCGGGGTGCGGCGTCCAGCAGCTTGGTGTCGATCCGGTCCATGACGTTGACCAGGACCCCTTCGGCGTCCGCCAGGGCCTCCCTCAGTTGTTCCGGCGTGGGCGGTTCGTCGTCGGGCCAAACCTCCAACTCGGCGGTCTTCTCGATGAGGTCCAGGGCGTCGGGAAATATCTGCCGGGTGACGTAAACACGGGGTCTGTGCATCGGTGGAATCATTCCCCCATTCAAAGCTACTGCAAAGCGACTGGATAGCTGTTGCGGCCGCCCCGTAATTGTAGCAAAGGGACCGGCGATTTTAACGCCTATCCGGGGTGAATCCCCGGTGCTATACTGGGCTCTTGCCCGTGCCTGGGCACGAGCGGCGGACCCGTGACGACGATCCCGTGATGAAGACGCGGACAGGAGAGAATATGGCCCTGTTTTTGAACGACCAAGAGGTGGCCCAACTGCTGCCCATGAACGAGTGCATCGACGTGCTCGACCAGGCCTTCGCCCATGCCGGAGAGGGCAAGGTGGACAACCGTCCCAGGGACCGGATCCGCATGCCGGGCGGGTTCTTCCACTTCATGGCCGCGGCCAACGAGGGCCAGGGGGTCTTCGGGTACAAGGCTTACCCATCATTCGGCGGGCCCGGCTCGGCCAAGATGATCGTCATGCTCTACGACTATGAGACCGGCGGGCTGCTGTCCTGCATGGAGGCCGGCCGCCTGGGGCAGATCCGCACCGGGGCCGCCAGCGGGGTGGCCACCAGGTACATGGCCAAGGAAGACTCGGCCACCGTGGCGGTGATCGGGTCCGGGTTCCAGGCACGCACCCAGTTGGAGGCGGTGTGCTCGGTCCGGGACATCAAAGGGGTGCGGGTGTTCAGCCGCCGGGAGGAGCGCCGCGAGGAGTTCGCCAAGCGCAGCAGCGAGAACCTGAAGGTGGAAGTGAAGGCGGTGGGCAGCGCCCAGGAGTGCGTGGAGGGGGCCGACGTGGTGATCGTCATAACCTCGGCCCGGGAGCCGGCGCTGCTGGGCGAATGGCTGTCGCCCGGCGCCCACATAAACGCCGCCGGCGGGAACCACTGGATGCGGCGGGAGATCGACGAAGAGGCGGTGCTGCGCTCCGATGTCATCGTGGTGGACGACCTGGCCCAGGCCAAGATCGAGTGCGGCGACCTGCTTTGGTTGGAGCCCAGAGGCAGCTTCCGCTGGGACATGGCCAAGGAACTTCAGGACGTGGTGGCCGGGCGGGTCAAGGGCCGCCCCTCCGCCGGTTCGATAACCCTGTTCGAGTCCATGGGCCTGGCCCTTGAGGACATCGCGGCGGCCCAGTTGGTGTACAACAAGGCCAAGGAGCGGGGGATCGGACAAGAGCTGCCCTTCTAAAATAGCCCGGGACCGGACCAGAGCCGCCCTTCTGAAAGAACCGGGGACCGTACGGGGACTTCCCTCACACCGGTGCGCCCCTCAAACGGTCCCGGCTTCCAGCCGAAGCCGGCAAAAGAAACGGCGGCAGCTAATTCGCTGCCGCCAAGGAGAGGGAGTAACCACAGTTGCGATCACCGGTCGAGTCGCGCCGTATCGGGCCGCATGAAGCGCCTACTACGGCAACCGGGGTTGCTTCCTCTCAAACATCTCCACGGTGAGGGTGGGAGAGAGACCCTTTTACTGGCTGAATGGACCCGCGCGCCGGATGGACTCGCTCTCATGCAATCTTTGCTCGACCCGCTGTCTCTCGGTCATGGGAGGGCCGGACAGCCAGTCGTAGGCGGCCACGATCCCGTGTTCCATGTGGTGCAGCACTTCGCCCAAGTGCAGAAAGTTCGGATGCCCATTGCCGTGTTTGTTAATCTTCGCCATTTCCCGTTGCCCTAGCCTTCGGACTTCGCGTCCGGTTAAGTATGTAGAATTGCGATACTGTTATCGCTACTTAATCTAATACCATGATACATCCAGCCCTTTATCATGTCAATGTATAATCCATGCCTAGTTCCATCGGATTTTATGATAATGCGTATTACGTCACACTAGGGTGGATATTAACGTAAGTCCGTAATATTCACCCTATACCCCAAAGATAAATACTGATTACGTAACAATCAGTGATTACCTGTGGTGGATCAGAACGCGGGGATGACTTCTTCGGCGAAGAGGCGCATGGACGTTGCGGCGTCCGATGCCGAGATGAGGTGGAAGTTGACCTGGAGGGAGGCGGTGTCGAATCCGCCAACTTCTTGAGCGTAGCCTGAGATCTGCTGGCGCACGTCTTCCGGGGTGCCCACCCAGATGGCGCCGCCGTTCAATAGGGAATCGAAGTTGGCGGCCCGCAACTTGTCCAGGTGACCATCGTAGCCCGGGTAGTCCTGGGACGACGTGCCGGCGCCCCAGCCTGAGTCCTGCTCGGCGGCGGCCACCAGCGACTTGAAATAGGCGTTGATATTCGGTTTTGCGATACGGTGGGCCTCCTCGCGGTCCTGGTGGCAGAACAGGTGGAAACCCAGGGCGACCTTGCCATCGCCGGGGTGTCCCGCCTGCCGCCAGGCCTCCCGGTAGGTCCCGATGGCCTCCCGCATCTGGGGTCCGCCGAAGGGCACCAGCATCAGGTTGTACCCATTCCTGCCGGCCGATTCCATCGACTGCGGGGTGCCCAGGGCCGCCACCCAGAAGGGCGGCCTGGGCTGCTGGGTGGGCCTTGGCAGCGAGGTCACGTTGTTGAAACGGTGGAATTCACCTTCGAAGGTGACGTTTTCCTCCTCCAACAGCCGCCGCACCGCCTCCACTCCTTCGTCGAAGCGGGCCCGGCTCTCGTCCATGGTCCGGCCGAAGCGCTGGAACTCGTGGGGCAGGAAGGCCCGTCCGAAGCCGCAGTCCAAGCGGCCGTTGGATATGGCGTCCAACATGCCGATCTCGCCGGCGATCTTCAGCGGGTGGTTGAAAATGGGCAGCACCGCGCCGGTGAGCAGCCGGGCCTTGGCGGTGCGTTGGGAGGCCGCGGTGAGGAAGATGTGGGGCGACGGGCTGTAGCCGCCGTAGGGCTCGAAGTAATGCTCCACGGTGCGGACCTGGGTGAAGCCCAGTTCGTCGCACAGGCCGACCAAGCTCAGGCATTCGTTCCAATACTGCTGCCCGGATTTCTCCGCGGGGCCGACGTTGGGGAAGAACTGGAGTCCGAATTCCATGACCGCCTCCACCTCAGAGACCCAGCTTAGAGACCCAATTTGCCGGGGTTCATGATGTTGTTGGGGTCCAGGGCCTGTTTCAGGGCGCGGACCACGTCCTGGCCCACTCCCATCTCCCGGGCCAGCAGGTGGTTCAATTTGACGCCCACCCCATGGCAGTACTCCATCACGCCGCCCATGTCCTGGGCCAGTTGCAGCACCTGCTCCACGGTCCTGCCCAGCCGTTCCCTCGAGCCGGCCGCCGAGCCCGGCCCGGAGCCGGCCTCCGAAACGATCAGCATGGAGAAGAGTTCGGGCCGGGACCAGATGGCGTACTCGGTGGCGCGCACCCCACCCTGGGACAGGATCTCACCGCTGCGTTTCTTGTACTCCAGCACCTTGGATATGGGCAGGCCCAGGTGCAGGTAGTCGAAGCCCCGGCGGCCCCGCCAGCGGCTCCACCGGACGCTGCGGGGCTTCCCCAGGGCCGACACTTTGTAGTCCTCCGCGGACTGGCGCCGGCCTTCCCAGTAGCCCATGGTCGGTTCCGGTCCAACCGGCCGTCCGCCGAACTGAACGCACACCGCCAAAGCCCGTTTCTCGTTGGCCTGGACGCCTTCTCTGAACCCCTCGAAGAGCAGGTGGAACATGATGCCCTCGTCCTCTTCGGTCAGGTCGACCAGAGTGGGCCGCACGCCCAGGGCGAAGATCTCGGCCGCGGCGTTGAACCCCTGGTCGAAGGTGTCGAAGGCGACGCCCCGGAAGACCTGGGCCTCGGGCAGGCGGAACACCCGGATGGTGGCTTTGGTGATCACCCCGAAGACCCCCTCCGAGCCGATGAAGAGATGTTTCAGGCTGGGGCCCGAGGACGGCTTGGGAACGGCCCGGGTGCTCATGACCCGCCCATCGGGCAGCACGGCCTCCAGGGCGGCAACCTGGTCTCCCATGGGGCCGTGGGCCCCGGCCCGGTAGCCCACGCCGTTGGTGGATATGGCCCCGGCCACGGTGGCGATGGGCACGCTGTAGGGGTCGTGGCCGGGCATGAGCCCGTGGGCGGCAAGGGCGGTTTCCAGGTCTTCCAAGACCACTCCGGCCTCC
>JACZXN010000035.1 GCA_022571575.1 Chloroflexota bacterium
GCCAATGCTCTCCTGAGGTGGCGGGCTGGCTGTTATAGGAGGCCTGGGCGCCTTCGGGGATGTGGTTGGGGGCAAGAATCGGAATCTGGGTCCCCACGCCGTCGACGTATGCTTGGGAACTGCCTCCCCGGGTGGCGCCGCCGCCCCCGCCGCCAGAGAAGCTGGCGAAGGCGAAGCTGGCAATCACCAGGACCGCGATCACGACGGACGCGGCGATATATAGCTTATTGGTCTTCTTGCGCCGGATGGTCGTGGGCAGGTTGCCGGAGCGGCCCGATCTGGTGGCGGCCCGGCCACGGCGGCGTCTTGAAACAGGCAATGTGTCGTCCTCCGATATGGGCCTGGACCCCATTTAAGACGGGGTCCTTTTAAGCAAACGTGGTTTGGGGGACGTAGCCCTTAGAGCCGCGTCCCGGTCAGTTTGTAATACGCCTCCCGGTACCGCTCGGACGTCTTTGTCACCACGTCGTTGGGCAACTCTGGGGCCGGGGGTTCGTGGTCCCAGCCCTGGGCGTCCAGCCAATCCCGCACGAACTGCTTGTCGTAGTTGGGTTGGGACTTGCCCGGCGCGTATCCGTCGACGTCCCAGAACCGGCTGGAATCCGGCGTCAGCAGCTCGTCGATCAGGGTGAGTTCGCCGTCGATGATGCCGAACTCCATCTTGGTGTCGGCCAGGATGATGCCCCGCTCTTTGGCGTAATCGTGGGCCGCTTTGAAAACCGCCTTGCTGGTGTCCTCCAGCCGGCGGGCCATGTCGGCCCCGACCAGGTCCAGGACTTCCTGCTTGGACATGTTCTCGTCGTGGCCCTCTTCGGCCTTGGTGGTGGGGGTGAACAGGGGTTCCGGAAATGCCTGGCCTTCGACCAGGCCCTGCCCCACGTCCATGCCGGACACGGTGCCCTGACGCCGGTACTCGGACCAGGCTGAGCCGGTGATATAGCCCCGGACGATGCATTCTATGTCGATGCGCTCCGCCCGCTTCACAATCATGGCCTGCCGGGCCACCTGGGGCGATATGGCCCCGGCGACGCTGCTGCCCTCCAGATACCCGGCTGCCTCCGGGGCGTCGGCCAGGCAGATGAAGTGGTTGGGCACGATGTCTTTGGTGCGCTCGAACCAGAAGGCCGAGATCCGGTTCAGCACCAGCCCCTTATCGGTTATGCCCGTTGGCAATACCACGTCGAAGGCCGAGATGCGGTCGGTGGCGACCATCAGCAGGCGGCCACCGCCCAGGCCATAGGTATCCCGGACCTTTCCCCGGTGGAGAATGTCCGGCATCTGGGTTTCCAGTAACATATTTATCGCCTTCCTCACCGGCCCCACGCGGGCCGCCTGATGTTTCTACCTTATGTTTTTAAAAGGTGTAGCCATGGGTATCAATCGCCGGCCGTTACGGTCTTTTTCTTTCCGGGGGCCCTCTTGATCAGCCCCAACCGGGCGAAGGTGTCGTCGATGTAACGGGTGTAATACCCGTAGTCGAATAGGTCGTTCAACTCCTGCTGTGAGAGGTGCTCTCCGGCCTGGCGGTCGGCCCGCAACAGGTCCCGAAAGTCCAGTCCCTCTTCCCAACTGCGGCTGGCGTTGGTCTGCACGATCTTGTAGGCGTCCTCCCGGGCCAGACCCTTGTCCACCAGGGCCAGGAGGACCCGTTGACTGAAGACCAGGCCCCGGCTGCTTTCGATGTTCTCGAACATGCGCTCCGGGAACAGCCTCAGGCCCTCGATGATGCGGCTGAAGGTGCTCAGTATATAGTCCAACACCAGGCAGGAGTCGGGCAGGATGATGCGCTCGGCCGAGGAGTGGCTGATGTCCCGCTCGCCCCAGAGGGCCACGTTCTCCAGCGCCGTGTTGGCGTTGCCCCGGATCAACCGCGCCAGGCCGCAGATGCGCTCCGACAATTCCGGATTGCGCTTGTGGGGCATGGAGGATGAGCCGGTCTGGCCCTGGCCGAAGGGTTCTTCCAGTTCGTGTATCTCGGTGCGCTGCAGCGCCCGAATCTCCGTGGCGAACTTCTCCAGAGAGGCCGCGATCAGGGCCAGGGTGCTCATAAAGTGGGCGTAGCGGTCGCGCTGGATCACCTGGTTGGATATCTTGGCGGCCTTCAGGCCCAGGTCACGGCAGACCCGTTCTTCCACCGAGGGTGGCACCGTGGCGTGGGTGCCGACGGCGCCGGAGATCATCCCCACCCGGACACTCTCGATGGCGTCGGCCAGCCTTTCTTTCTGGCGCTGTAATTCGTCCCACCAGAGGGCCAGTCTGAAGCCCATGGTCGTGGGCTCGGCGTGGACCCCGTGGGTGCGGCCCATGGCCAGGGTGTCTTTGTGTTGGACGGCTTTCTCGCCCAGGGCGGCGATGGCCCGGTCCAATTCCGTCTGCAGCAGGGCCCCGGCCTCGACCAATTGGAGGTCCAGCCCCGTGTCCAGCACGTCGGAGGAGGTCAGGCCCAGGTGGAGCCAGCGTCCCTCGGGTCCCAAGGACTCGGTGATGGAGGTCAAGAACGCGGTCACGTCGTGGCGGGTGGTCTCGAATATCTCCATCATGCGGGTGTGGTCGTACTTCGCTTTGCGCAGCTTGGCCATGTCCGCTTCGGGGATCACACCCTCGGCGGTCCAGGCCTCGCAGGCGGCCAATTCCACGGCCATCCACTTGAGATATTTGTTCTCGTCGGACCAAACCTGTTTCATGGCCGGCCTGGAATAGCGGTCAATCACAGGTCCCCCTCCCCCCGGCGCTGCCGAGTTCCTGCCGGGTTCGCCGAAACATGGCCGTTCCTGGAATATTCCCTAACGGCCAGCAGCATCCCTTTGAAGTCCTCGAATGGTTGGTATGGGATGCCCTCTTCGTCACAGGATTTCGCCAATGCCCGGTGGGCAAAGGTCACGTCTGCTATGCGGGCCGCCTCCAGGTCGGACTGTCCATCCCCGGCGAAGAAGACGTAACACCCCCGTTCTTGGAAGGACTCGACCACGAACCCCTTGGAGTTTCCCTGACTCTCCCGGCCCGGATAGGTATGGTGGTAATGATAGGAGATCAAGCCGCCTTCGAAGCTGGTGTTGACGGCGTAGACCGGCACCCGGCCGTTTCCAACCCCTTCCAACAGGGCCTCGATGTAGAAATCCAGCCCCTGGCTGACCACGGCCATGGGGATATTGTTGGTCTGACAGAAGGCCCACAACTCCCTGAAGAAGGGCCGCAGGTTGGCATGCTCCTTCACGTAGGACTGCATGGTGGCGCGGTCGGCCCGGATGTTCCGGAAGGTGACCTCCTGGTATTCCTTCAGGTTGATCTGGCCGTCGCGGAAGCGCTGGCGCACGTCCTTCCAGCCCGGGTCGCCGAACCGGTTGAGCAGCATCTCCGCCACGTTCTGGGCCGCGGCGGTGTCGTCGAAGTCGGTGAGGACAGCGGGAAGCGGTCTACCGCTCGCGGAGTTCGCGCCGGTAGTCTTCATAGGCCTGCCTTATGTTTTCGTACTTCAAGCCCAGGATCTGGGCGGCGTAGTATGCGGCGTTTCGGGCTCCCCAACTCCCCACCGCCATGCAGGCCACGGGGATGCCCGGCGGCATCTGGGCCGTGGACATCAAAGCGTCGATGCCCTTGAGCTCGCTGGAGGCCAGTGGAATCCCGATGACCGGCAGGGTGGTCATTGAGGCCAACGCGCCAGCCAGAGCCGCGGAGCCGCCGGCGGCCGCGATGATCACTTCAATGCCCCGGTCCCTGGCCGTTTGGGCGTATTCGTGGACCCGCTCCGGGGTGCGGTGGGCCGACATCACACGGGTCTCGTAGTCGATGCCCATCTCTTCCAGGGTCTTGATGGTTTCTTGCACCACCGGCTCGTCCGAGGCGCTTCCCATAATAACACCTACTAACGGCAAAACAACCTCCTATCCACGCTCAAATCGGCGGCGCCGAAGGCTTCCCTGATGGGTCCAGCAACCCGGCTTGCCGTTTAACGTGTCTTGGGTAAATATCCCAAGTTTCATAGATCTAACTCGTCGCGGAATGCTTCGACCAATCCCTGTTCCAAGGCCTCCCGTTCCGGCCTGATCTCAATCTCATTTATCTGCAGGTATATGCCGTCGTTGGACAGCCCCAGGTCAACGGCAATCTCCATCTCGCCGCCCTCTTCCCAGGAGAGGACGGTGGTGATGACATCGGTATCCTCGTCGTCCTCATCCGGCTCGTCGCCGTTCATGCTGATTCCGGGATCCAACTCGGGGTTCCCGGGGGCGGACTCCCAGCCCACGATGGTCTCGATCTCACCCTTGCCGTCCAGCAACGTGGCGTTCATCTCGGCCAATAGCTCATCCACTCCCAGAGTCTGGGCCATCCGGGAAAGATCGTCCCGCTCCTTCTGCAGTCCGGCCTCGTCCTCCGCCACCTGGCGCTGCCGGCGTGCGCGGACCTCGGTCAGTTCCTGTTTCAAGCCTTCCAATGTGTCACGCCAGGTCATGGGCCTTCCCCCCGGGGAGTTTTTGGCAGAGATTTTCTCTGGGCTGCCTGGTACGCCAATTCATCGATCTCCCGGAAATCGCGCCGGCCCGACCGGGCTCGTAACCGGTTCAGGGCCTCCAGCAGGTCTAGGTAGCGGATACCCATGGGGCCGCGCTTCATGGTGACTGGAAGCAGGCCCGCCAGTTTAAGAAACCGCTCCGCGTTGCCGTTCCAAACGGCGAACAATCCAGGATTGCTCAGGCACAGCAGATAGGAAGGGAACTCCTTACCGGCGCCGGCCATGCGGTAGGCTCCGGCAGGCGCGGCGCACTCGTCGAAGCGGCCTTCCAGCTTGATATTATCATAGAGAAGAAAGTCCAGGCCGTCTCGCACCTCTTCGATGGCGTTGGTCTTGAATCGGGCGGTATCGCGGCCTCCGGAGGCCCGGTAGAGCTCCAGCGCCTGGTCCATGTCCAGAGCCGCCAGCGCGTCCTGTTGCAGCCACCCATAAAACTCGGCGGACCGCCGCCACTTCTTGCGGCGGTACGCCTGCAACCGCCGGTCGTCCTCGGCCAGCGTGAATAGCTCCCGCGGTTCTTGCATCGGCTTAACCCGCCGCCCGGGCGGCCCCTTGGTTCGCCGCCGAGCCGATATCTCCACGCCAACCGGCCCCCTGGAAGCTGATCTGTTCCAGCCTGGAATAGGCGCGCCGCCTGGCCTGGTCGATGGTGCCGCCGCCGCCGACCACCGTGAGGACGCGGCCCCCGGCGGTGAGGGGCGGACTGGAGAGCCCGCCGGCGCCCAACTTGGTGCCGGCGTGGAAGACCATGGTGTCCTCCGGCCCGTCCTTCTCCAGACCGGAGATCTCGAACCCGGTCTGGTATTGGCCGGGGTAGCCGCTGGACACCATGACGACACCGACGTAGTTCTTGGTTTCCCACCGCACCGGGACCCGGTCCAGGCCGCCCTGGGCGCAGGCCAGCATCAGTTCCAGCGGGTCCGAGGCCAACAGCGGCAGCACCACCTGGGTCTCGGGGTCGCCCAGGCGGCAGTTGAACTCCAGCACCTTGGGGGTTGGATCGGAATCGGGACCGGTCAGCATCAGCCCCGCGTACAAGACGCCCTTGTAGGGAGAGCCGCGCTCGGCCAGGGCCCGGACCACGGGCTTCATGATGGTCCGCTCGATCTCGGACGCCAGTTCGGGGGACCAGAAATCCGGTGGGGCGAAGCTGCCCATGCCCCCGGTGTTGGGGCCCTGGTTGCCGTCCTCCAGCCGCTTGAAGTCGCAGGCGGCCACCAGAGGGGAGAGGTGTTCGCCGTCGCAGAAGGCGAAGACGCTGACCTCCGGCCCGCTCAGATACTCCTCCAGGACCACCTTTTCCCCGGCCTCGCCGAAGGCCCTCTCCGACATGCACAGTTTCACCGCGGCCCGCGCCTGGCTGGAGTCTTCGCAAAGGATGACGCCTTTCCCAGCGGCCAACCCGTCCGCCTTCACGACCAAGGGCCCGGGGTGATTCTTGATGTAGGCTTCGGCGCCGGCCTCGTCCCAGACACCGGCAAACTCCGGGCAGGGGACGCCGGCGTCCCGCATCAGGTCCAGGGCGAAGCTCTTGCTGGCCTCGATCTGGGAGGCTGCCTGGGTGGGGCCGAAGACGGGGATGCCCAATGCGGCCAGCCGGTCGGCCAGCCCCAGCGCCAGGGGGGCCTCGGGTCCGACGACGACCAGGTCCGCCGCAACCTCACGGGCGGCGTCCACCAAGGCATCGACGTCGTTGGAGCGGATGTCCAGATTCTCCGCCAGAGCGGCGGTGCCGGCATTGCCCCCGGCCACCCACAGGCGCGAAAGGTTGGGGCTCTGGTTGATCCGCCAAGCCAGGGCGTGCTCCCGTCCGCCGGACCCAACGATCAACACCTTCACCGGTGCAAGCCGACTTTGAGGGAGTGACAGAAGTCTATGGTCATGATTGGTTCTCTGTGATGCGCATCAGTGGCGAAGGGAGCGCCCCCTCTCTAACTCTCCCCCTTGACAGGGGGAGAGAAATTGCGACCAGAAGATTGGCAGCTATCTTCAATGAATTTGCCGAATTTGCCGAATTAGCCGAGAAAATGTCCCTTCCCCCGCGCCGGGGGAAGGTTAGGATGGGGGCGGACGCCTATTCCCACTCGATGGTGCCGGGAGGTTTGCTGGTGATGTCGTAGACCACCCGGTTCACGCCGGGGACCTCGTTCACGATGCGGTTGGACATGCGGGCCAGCACCTCATAGGGCAGCCGCACCCAGTCGGCGGTCATGGCGTCCTCGCTGGAGACGGCCCGGATGGCGCAGACGTAACCGTAGGTCCGGAAATCGCCCTGCACCCCCACGGTGTGGCTGTCGGTGAGCACGGCGAAGCTCTGCCAGATCTGGTCATAAAGATTGGCGGCCTTGATCTCATCGATGACGATCCAGTCGCATTTTCGCAGCATCTCCAGCTTTTCTCTGGTGACTTCTCCAATGATCCGGATGGCCAGGCCCGGTCCGGGGAACGGCTGGCGGTAGACCATCTCGTTGGGCAGGCCCAGGGCCAAGCCAACCTCGCGGACCTCGTCCTTGAACAGGTAGCGCAGCGGTTCCACCAATTCCAGCTTCATGTTCTCCGGCAGACCGCCAACGTTGTGGTGGGTCTTGATGCGCGCCGAGGTGCGGTTCTCCGGCGCGTCGCTTTCGATCACGTCGGGATACAGGGTGCCCTGGGCCAGGAAATCGGTTTGGCCCAGGCCCGCCGCCGCGTCTTCGAACACCCGGATGAACTCTTCGCCGATGACCTTGCGCTTGATCTCAGGGTCGGTGACGCCCTCAAGTTTGTCCAGGAACCGGTCGGTGGCGTCCACGTAGGTAAGATTCAGGCCCAGGCCGCGCTTGAAGGTTGCCTGAACCCGCTCCGCTTCCTCCAGCCGCAGCAGGCCGTTGTTCACGAAGATACAGGTGAGTTGGTCGCCGATGGCCCGGTGCAGCAGCCCGGCGGTGACCGCCGAGTCAACCCCGCCGGAGAGGGCGCAGATAACCTTGCCGTCTCCCACCTGCTTCCGGATGCTCTTGATGGAGTCGTGGACCACGTTGCCCGGCGTCCAGTCGCCCTTGCAGCCGCAGGCCTGGTACAGGAAATTCTTGAGGATGTCCTGACCCAGCGGCGTGTGGTTCACCTCCGGGTGGAATTGGATGCCGAACATATTGTCGCCGTTGCCGATGGCGGCCACCGGTGAGTTCTCGGTGTAGGCCATGCCGGTAAAACCCGAGGGCAGGGTTTCAACCCGGTCGCCGTGGCTCATCCAGACCTGAAACGAAGGTGGCAGCTCGTTGAAGAGGATGGACCCGGACTTGGAGTCGTCCTGGTGCAGGACCGCGTAGCCGAACTCCTGTTTGGCCCCTGGGGATACCTTTCCGCCCAGTTGGTGGACCAGGGCCTGCATGCCGTAGCAGATTCCCAGGACCGGCAGGTGGCGCTCGAAGACCCAATCGGGTATCCGGGGAGCCCCTTCTTCGTACACGCTGGCCGGGCCGCCGGAGAGGATCACTCCCTTGGGATTGAGGTGTTTTACCGAGTCCCAGTCGCCCTTGGACTGGGAGATCACGGAGTAGACCTTTAATTCACGGATGCGGCGGGCGATGAGGTGGCTGTACTGCGAACCGAAGTCGATCACGACGACGCCTTCACTGACCGATCGCCGGCCCTCCTCGTCCTCCGGCCCGACGCCCTCCAATCCTTTGGCGATCTCCAGGTAGGCCGACACCTCCAGGTCGTCGCTGGTGGCGACCCGCCGTCCCTGGGGCAGCTTGCTTTCAGTCGTGGTTCAGCCTCCTGATTCAGCCTGATTTAGATGGATTTGGCCTGGGTACCCCCGAGGAATTTCGCGGCCGCGCCGCCCGGTGAAACCGCATTACATAACCTGGGACAATTATACCGGCTGGGTATGGGCGAGTATAGCGGCCGGGATCGACATAAAGTCAACAGAATCACGGGGAAAAACTGACCGTTTTCCGCGCCTCCACCCGCCGATTTCAGGAGCCCTTGGCCGGGTTCGGAGACGGGGCGCTGTGATATACTGCGCCCGCCGCGGACGCCAGCGTTCCGGGGCGTGTACCAGTAGTGGCGGATACCCAAAACCAGATGGAACCAGCAGACTTGGAACGGGCCGTCCGGCATCTCAAGAATGGAGGGGTCGTGGCCATCCCCACCGACACTCTCTACGGACTGGCCGCCGACGTTTTCAACCCCGCCGCCCTGGACCGGGTTTTCGCCGTCAAAGGCCGGAGCAAAGACCTGGCGTTGCCGGTGATGGTGGCCGGCTGGGAGCAGGTCCAAATGGTGGCCAGAGAGCTACCGCCACCGGCCAAAGGTCTGGTGGAGCGGTTCTGGCCGGGGGCCCTGACCCTGGTGGTGCTGAAGGCCGACGGGGTACCGGACCGCCTCACGGCGGGCGGCCCAACGGTGGCGGTCAGGATGCCCGCTCATCCAGTACCCATCGAGTTGATAAAAGGGCTGGGCGGCCCCATCACGGGCACCAGCGCCAACGTCAGCGGCGGCCCTGACCCCGCGACCTTGGAAGAACTCACCGCCCAGATCGGCGGCCGGGTGGACCATATCGTCAGGAGCGGTCCCGCGCCCGGGGGGACGGCGTCCACCGTGGTGGACATTACATCCCAGCGGCCCGAGCTGCTCAGGGAAGGAGCGATTCCCTTCGAGCTGGTGCTGGAAGCCTGGGAAACGGCCCGGGATTAGGCCTGGAAATAGGAGACCAGACATACCGCCTCCCGAG
>JACZXN010000036.1 GCA_022571575.1 Chloroflexota bacterium
CCCCGAGTGCCACTGCCCAAGATGACGCCCACACCGGCCCGGCGGAGACGGACCGACAGTTCCAATGCGGCGATGCGGGCGTCGTCACCCACGTTGGCGACTAGATAGCGCGGTTTTGGTTCATCAGGTACCGAGACCTCGCTGCGTTTCAGGTTCAATGTAAGCCGTTCCAGACCGGTGGCGAAACCGATGCCCGGAGTATCCCGGCCGCCGAGTGCGGTGATCAGTCCGTCGTACCGGCCGCCGCCGCAGATGGTCGACTGTCCGCCGCCGTCCACGGGCTGCACTTCAAAGACCGTGCGGGTGTAATAGTCCAGCCCGCGCACCATACGGTGGTCGATCTGATAAGGCAACTGCATGGCATCCAGGTACTTCAGAAGCTTGTTCCAGTGGTTGCCGCAGTCTTCGCAAAGGTTATCGGCCGACTTGGGGGCGTCATTGCCAAGGGCGTGGTCGGCCGCCACTTTGCAGTCCAGCAGCCGCAGCGGGTTGCGGTCCAGCCGCTCTTTACAGTCCGCGCACAGCTTCTCTTCGTGGCCGGAATAGTACTCCCGCAGTTTTGCCACGTAGGCGGGGCGGCACTGGGGGTCGCCAACGCTGTTGATCAGCAGGTTGATGTCAGTGAGGCCCAGGCTGGTCATCAGGTCCCAGGCCACTTCAATGACCTCGGCGTCAACAGAAGGGTCGGCATCGCCCAGCACTTCAATGCCGAACTGGTGGTGCTGGCGGAAGCGCCCGGCCTGAGGGCGTTCGTACCGGAAGACAGGGCAGAAGTAGTACAAGCGCACGGGTTGCGGCAGGTTGTGCATGCCATGTTCCAGGTACGCCCGGCAGACCGGCGCGGTACCTTCGGGACGCAGGGTGATACTGTCGCCGCCACGGTCGTCGAAGGTGTACATCTCCTTCTCGACGATGTCAGTCCCTGCTCCTACCGATCTGATGAATAGGTTGGAGTCTTCAAATGCGGGGGTATCGATACGGCCGAAGCCGAACTTGGCGGCTACGGCGATGGCTTTGGACTCGATAAACCGCCAATATTTCTGTTCTTCTGGGAGGTGGTCCGCAGTGCCCCGGGGCGCTTGAAACAAGGTTAAATATCACTCCGAAATCGACTGTGCAAGGCACCATTATAGGCTGATATCGTCCCGTATGGAATCAGCCACGGCTCCGCGTCAGGGGAAACATAGACCGGCACGCCGGAGCTATTCCGCCTTGGGCGCCCCGTCTTTGTGGGGCAGCAACACCGAATACAGTAGGCTGTGGACCGGGGTCGGCACACCTATCTGCTTGCCCAATCTGATCACCGCGCCGGAAAGGGCGTCCAACTCGGTCTCCCGCCCGGCCTCGTAGTCGGCGTGCATCGAGTTTTGGAAATCGGGCAGGCCGTCGACATACTTCAAGGAATCTTGGACGAGGGTGTCGGACAGGTCTATCCCCTTGGCCAGACCAATGGCCAACGCCTCTTCCATCGCGTCGCAGAACATCTTCCGGGCATCGGGATATTGCAGCAGTTCCTTGGACCGGGTCTGGGCGGCGCTGGTGATCCCCGCCAAGGCGCTCAGGACGATGAATTTCTGCCAAAGGACCTGCAAGGGGTCGGAAGAGATCTCAGTTTCGATCCCCGCTTCCCGGAACACCTTCCGGATGTCCAAGGCCCGGAGGCTTTCGGTGTCCTCGACCTCGCCGAAAGATATCTGGGCCGGGATATCCTCCGCGATCACGCCGGGCGAAATGATATGGGAAGACGCCCAGTAGGCGCCGGGGAGGATATTGCTGGGTCCCAGCACCGCGCCCAGTTGCTCATGGCTCTCCACGCCGTTCTGCAAAGTGATAACGGAGGTCTCTTGGCCCATCAATGGCTTTAGGGTCGTGATCACATGACGGTTGTGGAAAGTCTTGACGGTGAACAACACCAGGTCAACCGGCCCGATTTCAGCCGGGTCGCCGGTGGCGTCAACCTTGACGACGAATTCGCCGTCGGGACGGACCAATTTCAGCCCATTGGCGCGTATGGCTTCCAGGTGCTCGCCCCGCGCGATCAACGATACGTCGTTGCCCGCTTTGGCCAATAGCGCGCCAAGACATCCGCCTGCGCCGCCCGCGCCCATGATAGCTATTCTCATAGGTCTCCCAAAATAAAGTCAGGCCACGTTATACGACGCCATCGGAGCGCATCAGTTCCAGGTCTTCCCTGCTGACGCCCCCGATGGAGCAGAGTATCTCTTCGTTGTTGGCCCCCAAGGGGGGCGGTTGGATGTTGGGTGTTTCAGCGCCCCCGGCGAATTTGATGGGCGTGTTGACCGTCCTGAAGATGCCGCCTATGGTGTTGCCGCCATCGATGAACATTCCCCGGGCTTCCAGATGCGGGCATTTGTCCAGGTCGGCCGTGTCTTGCACGATCCCCATGGAGTAGCCGATCTCGATCAGTTGGCTGGTCACCTCGGCTTTGGTCCGCACCGACGTCCAGCCTTCCAATTCCGGAACAAAGTTGTTCATATAGAAATCACCGCTGATGCCCACGCCCAGATAACGCTCATCTTCGATCAGGTCTTCCCGGTCCATCAGCCGCCAGAGGTCTTTCCATTTCTCCGGGCCGCCGGCCCCGGCCAGGACCACCCATCCGTCTTTGGCCCTGAGGGCCAGTTGGGCGCTGAGCATGTTGCCACGTTCCCGGCCTGCTGCCGCGCCGGTGGCCTGGTAGAAGGGCATGGTGCTGGTCATATGGGCGGCCATGCAGTCATACATGGCCATGTCCACGAAAGCCCCTTCTCCCGTGCGGTGACGGGCCTCCAGGGCCATCATGATACCCAGGGCCGTCCACACTCCGGGCACGGAGTCACCTATGTTGTCGCCCACCATCTGCGGCGCGCCGCCCGGCTCCCCGGTGACGGCCATCCAGCCGCCCATTCCCTGGACGCAGGGGTTGTTGGCCGGCCAATCCGAGTACGGCCCCGGCGCCGGACCCTCCGGGTCGCCGTAGCCGGTGAGACTGGTGTATATCAGTGCTGGGTTCAGCTCTTTCAGCACGTCGTAGCCCAGGCCGAGACGCCGGAGAGCGCCCGGACCCCAGTTGTCCAACAGAATGTCAGACTCTTTGACCATCCGCTCGAAAGCCGCTTTGCAACGCGGGTCGCGGAGGTCCAAGGCCACGCTTTTCTTGTTGCGGTTCAGGCCCAGGTAGCGGGCGCTGACTCTTGCGCCGTCCTCCCCGTCGATGAATGGGCCGTTACTGCGGCCGCGCTCGCCGATACCCGGACGCTCGATCTTGATGACTTCTGCTCCCATGTCGGCCAGGATCATCGAGCAGAACGGACCGGCGACGATATGGGTGACATCGATGACCCTGATGCCTTCAAGAGGTAGAGCCGGAGGGCGGGTGGGAGGGTTAGACGGATCGTTAGGTTTGGTGGCCATGCCCTAGCTTCCCGCCTGAAATTCGGTCGTGTCGAGACCCAAACCCTGCTCGTTGAAGCGTTTGCCGTTCTGAACGTACCTGGCCGTGGGGTCCTTCAGCCGCTCGGCCTGTTTCTCGGAGAGAGGCCGGATCTGTCCGGGAACGCCGATGACCAACGAGTTGTCCGGAACTTTCCCCCTGACGATGGCTCCGGCGCCGATGAACACATGGTCGCCGACATCGGTGTCCTCGAGGAGAACAGCGTTCACTCCGATGAGTACGTTGCTGCCGACCTTGCCGCCGTGGACCACCGCGCCGTGGGTCAATAGAACGTTGTCGCCCAGTTCCAGGTGGTCGTCGGTGTGGAGGACGGCGTTGTCCTGTATGGAGCAGTTCTTGCCGATGATGATGTCGCCGTAGTCGGCCCGGATCACCGCGCCGGGCCAGATGCTGGTGTTCTCTCCGATGACCACGTCGCCGACGATGTAGGCCGCTTCACTGATGAATGCGGACGGGTGTATCCGCGGGCTTTTTCCATCTAATGGGCGAATCAAAAAGGGACCTCCAAGGTCAGAAGATCTGGGGTGGGCGGAGTTAGAATACACTCCAATGCCACGGCCCGTCACTTTTCGTGCCTGGAGGCGGCCTAGGCAAGCCTGCCCGTCATGGCCCAAGCAGGCCGGTCTGACGATATAAGCGCGGCGGCTAAAGCCCGAATAGGCCGGTCAGCCAATCGTCGCCGGCGGCGCAGGCGTAGGCGAATATCAGGAACTTGAGCGTTTTCCCCGTCCAGACCACCGCCAGGAATCCCCAGATCGGATAACGGAGCGCCCCGGCGGCGATGCCCACGATGTCGAAGATCGGGTTGGGCACCAGGGACACCAGAAAAAGCAGCAGCCAGCCCCTCCGGCGCATCCAGTGCTCCAGACGATGGTAGATGCGGCTCCGGCCCAGGACGTCGCGGCCGGTGTAGCCCAGGTAGTAGCCGCTCATCTCCCCAGCGGCCTCGGCGGTCCCGGCGATGACGCCCACCAGGAAGGGGCTCAGGAAGATGGCCGTGGCGCAGGCGGTCGCCAGGGCGGGGACCGGGATCAGCAGGCCGGCGCTGGCCACCAAGGCGCTCAGGGCCACCGCGCCGTAGCCCACCTGGGCCGCGCCGAAATTGTCGCGGAGCAGCAGGGCGGCGACGATGGCGGCGAGGACCACGGCCAGGATGCCCAGCCGGACCAGGTTCTCCGGTTTGCGCCAGTCGATCCTGGCGGGCAAGCCGGCCACCCGGGCGGGCAAGCCGGCTGCCCGGATGACGTGGCGCATCAAGATTCTGGTGGGGCTTCGGGTTGGATTTCCGGGACGGGGCCGCCGCCCAGGAAACTGGTCAACATGGGGTTGAACTGGCCGGGTTTTTCCATCTGAGGCCAGTGGCCGCACTCGGGTATGATCCGCACGGTGCTTTCCGGTAATTCCCGGCGCACGGCTGCGGCATGGGACACGGGGATGATGATGTCGTTGGCCCCCCAAACGGTCATCAAGGGCACCTCAGAACCCTTTAACCGCTCCAGGATGTACGCCTCTTTGCGCAGCCCCCAGAGATTGATGCTGGAACTGACCGAACGCAGCATGGCGGTGCGCGCGCCGGGGAGCAGCTTGACCCGGTCCATCTCCGGAAGCAACTCTTCCAGGATGGCCGGCGGCTGGTAGAACAGGTACTTGCTGACTCCCATCTTGTTGTTCAGCCAGGGCTGATAAACCAGGCCGCCCAGCACTGGGATCGACATGACCCTCAGGAACCAGGACAATTTCCGGCCGAATCCGCCCGAGCCCACCAGCACCATCCTTTCCACCATCGCCGGGTACTCGAGGGCGAACAACCCGGCGATCAATCCCCCGGCCGAGCTCCCCACCATGGAGAACCGCTCCAACCCCAGTTCTTGGCTGAAATCATAGACGAAGTCGGCCGCCGATTCCGGGCCGTAGTCCAGGTGGCTGGGTTTGTCGGAGTCGCCGTAGCCCGGCAGGTCCGGAGCGATCACCCGGTACCCGGCGTCGGCCAGAACGTCGATATTGCAGTACCAGGTTAGGAGCGAGGCGGCGAGGCCGTGGAGCAGCAGCACCACCGGGCCTTCCCCGGCCTGAACGTAGCGGATGTTCAACCCCCAGACGCTGACTGTTTTGTGTTCCGCTCGCTGCATCGGCTCCCGGTCCGGCCAGAATCAGGGCCCAGTTTTAGGACTTGGACTTAGGATGTAGAAGGCACTGCTTCGTCCGTCTCGCCCCCCGGCTCGCCTCCCGAGGCTTCCGGATCGGGGGCTACCGGATCGGAGGCTTCCGGATCAGACGCCGGCGCCGGGGCCGCAACCTTGGACAACACCAGTCCATCTTTTCCGGCGTCCACCAGGATGTGGTCACCCGAGGTGAACTCCCCGGACAATATGCCCTTGGACATCGGGTTCTCCAGGAAGCGGGTAACCGCCCGGCGCAGCGGCCTTGCCCCGTAGACGGGGTCGTAGCCCTCCTTGCCCAGCCACAGGTTGGCGTCGGAGGTCAATTCGAAGGAGATTCCCCGTTCCTCGAGGCGGCCCTGGACATCCTTGATCATCAGTCCCACCACCTGGACGATCTGTTCTTGGGTCAGCGGATGGAAGATGATGGTCTCGTCGATCCGGTTGAGGAACTCGGGCCTAAAGGTCTCTTTCAGGGCCGTGTTGACCGATTCGCGGAGCTTCCGGTCTTCCTCCTCGGCGGCGTTGTCGCCAGATTTGTCGCCCGGGCGGAACCCGAAAGCCCGCTGCCGGAGGCCGGAGGTTCCCAGGTTGCTGGTCATGATGATGACTGTGTTTCTGAAATCCACGGTCCGCCCGTGGCCGTCGGTCAACCGACCGTCCTCCAGTATCTGGAGCAGGATGTTGAAAACGTCGGGATGGGCCTTTTCGATCTCATCGAAGAGCACCACCCGGTAGGGCCGGCGGCGCACCGCCTCGGTGAGTTGCCCGCCCTCGTCGTAGCCCACGTAGCCCGGAGGGGCGCCGATGAGCCGCGAGACGCTGTGTTTCTCCATGTATTCGGACATGTCGATGCGGACCATGTTGGACTCGTCGTCGAACATGAATTGGGCCAGAGACTTGGCCAGCTCGGTCTTGCCGACGCCGGTGGGGCCCAGGAATATGAAGCTGCCGATGGGCCGCCGCGGGTCGCTCAGGCCGGAGCGGGACCGGCGGATGGCCTCGGCCACCGCCACCACCGCCTCTTCCTGGCCGACGATCCGCTGGTGGAGGTTCTCCTCCATGTGCACCAGGCGCTCACCCTCCCCCTCCATCAGGCGTCCGGTGGGTATCCCGGTCCACTTGGAGACCAGCTCGGCGATGTCGATCTCGCTTACAACCATTTCCGTGCTTCGGTCCTGCTGCAGGCGCTGCCGCTCCGATTCGTATTCCTCTTCCAGGCGCAGGCGTTCCACCCTGATCTCGGCGGCGCGTTCGTAGTCGGTGCGCTGGGCGGCGGTCTCCTCCTGGTCCAGCAATTCACTGATGCGGTCTTCCTTGTTCTTGACGTCCGCGGGCAGGCTTTCGGCGTCGATGCGCAGTTTGCTGGCGGCCTCGTCGATGAAGTCCACCGCCTTGTCGGGAAGCTGTCGTCCGGTGATGTAACGGTCGCTGAGGCGGGCCGCCGCCACCAGGGCGGAGTCATCGATGTCGACCTTGTGGTGGGCCTCGTAGCGGGGCCGCAGTATGCGCAGGATCTCCACCGTTTCTTCCACCGTCGGCTCTTCGATCATCACGGGCTGGAAACGCCGCTCAAGGGCGGTGTCTTTCTCGATGTACTTCCGGTACTCGTCCAGGGTGGTGGCGCCGATGCATTGCAGCTCACCCCGGGCCAGGGCGGGCTTGAGCAGGTTGCTGGCGTCGATGCCCCCCTCGGCCGCGCCGGCCCCCACCATGGTGTGTATCTCGTCCAGGAACAGGATCACCTCCCGGTGGGCCTGCTTCACCTCGTCCACCACGGACTTGAGCCGCTCCTCGAACTCGCCGCGGAACTTGGCCCCGGCCACCAGGGCGCCCATGTCCAGGGCCAGCACCCGGCGGCCCTTCAGGGAGTCGGCCACGTCTCCCGCCACGATGCGGGCGGCCAGGCCCTCGACGATGGCCGTCTTGCCCACGCCGGCCTCGCCGATGATCACCGGGTTGTTCTTCTTCCGCCGGGTCAGGGTCTGCATCACCTGGCGGATCTCTTCGTCCCGTCCCACCACCGGGTCCAGCTTTCCCTGGCGGGCCAGATGGGTCAGGTCGATGCTGTATTTGTCCAACGACCGGTAATGGCTCTCCGCCCTGGGGTCGTCCACCCGGTGGCTGCCCCGGATCTCCGCCAGCGCCCGATAGACCTTTTCCTGGTCGATGCCGTGTTCCTTCAACACCTGGGCGGCGTCGCCCTGGGACTCCATGACGGCGGCGATGAACAGGTGCTCGGCGCCGATGAAGTCGTCCTTCAGCCGGTTTGCTTCATTCTTGGCGTCCTCCAGAAGCCGGGAGGCCCGGGGAGTGGCGTAGATCTGGGTCGCGTTGTTGGCCACCTTGGGAGCGGCCTCCAGCGCCTGGTCCAGCCGGGTTTTCACGGCCTCCACCTGGACGCCGATCTCGGCGAGTATCTCTCCAGGAATCCCCTTTTCCAACTCCAAAAGCGCCAGCAGGATGTGTTCCACGTCCCATTGGCTGTGGCTGTAGCGGCGCACCAACTCCTGGGAGTTGTGCAACACTTCTTGGGCTTGTTCGGTGAATTGGTCCGGTCTTAACACCATGATGATTCCTCGATGATTCCTTTTGGAGGTCCGCTTGGGGGTCCGCGTCTCTTGGGGTTCGCGCCTATCGGTGTCCGTCCCCCCTTGATCGGGACTAGGCGGTGCTTTCTTGCCGGTTGGGGCGGCCGGCCGCGCCCTGGCGCTGGCCCTGTTTTTGCCCGTTTCTCTGCCCGCGTCCCTGTAAGATAGTCACGGCCTCGGTCAATTGTTTCACTTCCGCTTCCAGGTCTTCGATGCGGTTCATCAGCTTTAGAGCAACTTCGGCCCCGGCCAGGTTTAGCCCCATGTCCTCCGTCAGGGCCTTGAGACGGCGCAGGCGGTCGATGTCGGCCATGGAGTAGAGCCTTTGGCGTCCCCCGGTCCGGGATGGCCAGATCAGGCCCACGCGCTCGTAGTGGCGCAGGGTCTGAGCGTGGACCCCGACGATGCGGGCGGCCACGCTGATCACGAAACACGGTTCGTCCCGAAACTGATTCTCAGTGGTCATGATTGCTCCTTGCCGGCTTCGCCGTCGCCATCGCCGTTTTCGTCAGACACCGGCGACCCCCTGCGTTTGTCCCTGAGTCTCTTGAACAGGTCCAGCTCCTCCTCGGTGAATTCGGAGGGGAGCTTGACCCTGACCGTGGCGAAGAGGTCGCCGCGGTGATCGACGTCGCTCCGGGGGGTGTTGGCCGAGTTGTTCAGGGCCGGCATGCCCTGTCCCGCCAACCGGAACCGGCGTCCGTTCTGGGTCCCCTGGGGGATGGTCAACGCCAGCCGCCCGGTGAAGGTGGGCACGGTCAACTCGCCGCCCAGGACGGCGTCGTCCAGGGGCACCTCCACCTCCACGAAAAGGTCTTTGCCCTGACGGCGGAACCTGGAGTGCTCCTTGACCGACACCAGCAGGTAGAAATCGCCGCCCTGGTCGAGGTCCGCGGAGATGTGGACCCGGGAACCGTTGTCAACTCCGGGCGGAATCTTGACCTCAAGACGGCGTCCGTCCTGCATCTGGAGGCGACGGGCGGCGCCGCTGAACGCCGCTTCCAGGGTGATCT
>JACZXN010000037.1 GCA_022571575.1 Chloroflexota bacterium
CCTTCTACGATCACTGCGCCCTCTTTTCTCACGTCCGTCCGGGCCCGGTCCATGGCGTAAAGGAGCCGGCTCTTGTCGAACATCGGCCCCTGGGGCGAGTTCAGGTACTTGGGCTCCGAACCGTCCAGAGACCTGGCCCCAAACCCCACCAGGTTACCGTGGGCGTCGCGGATGGGGAACATCAACCGGCCCCGGAACAGGTCGTGATGGAGACCGTCATCGCCGGTGCGCACCACTCCGGCGCCGGCCAGTTGTTCCGGCGAGTAACCCTCCCGCGTCAGGTGGTTCTTGAGTGACTCGCCGTCCGAGGGGCTGAGGCCAACCTGGAATGCCTCGATGGCCTGTTTGTCCAGTTTGCGTTGCTCCAGGTACTCCCTGGCGGACGCTCCTTGGGCCGACGCCAGCGTGCGCTGAAAGAAGGCGCAGGCGTCTTCATTTATCTTGTGGGCCGCTTCGTCTCGAGGGCTTTGTCCCCGCTGGGGGAGGGTGATTCCAGTCTGTTGGGCCAATTGACGGAGCGCCTCGCCGAACTCCAGGTTCTCGGCGCGCATCACGAAGGACAGCACGTCGCCGCCGGTGGCGCAGGCCCCGAAGCAACGCCATGACTGCCGGTCGGGAAAGACGTGGAACGAAGGCGTCTTTTCCTGATGGAAGGGGCAGTTGGCTTTATAGCTGCGGCCGGACCGTTGCAGGGCTACGTGCTGCGAGACGACCTCGACAATATCCAACCGGCTCTTTACGTCGTCGACGACGGTCATAGTCCGCCCTCTGCGGCGGCGAGCCTGACACCCGTTGCCCGTCCGACTGGTTCGATCAAATGGTCCGTGGCTCCACCGCTCAACAACAGCATTGTCCAAGCCCCATTATGCACAGCGCGCACAAAGGGGCTATCTTATTTTATCATGGGGGTTGACATTTGGACAGGTAATCTGAACCGGCGAACTATCCCTTTAGATGAAGCCAGAGCTGGATGGGATGCAGGGTTCCGGCATGAATCGGGCGAGGCCGCCGGCGCCTGGGGACATCGGCGGATCTAGGAGAGCCGTTTGGCCAACTCCTGTTTCTGGTCCAGCATCTCTTGAAGGGAGTCGGTGACGATGGCTTCCAAGCGGGCGTCCGCCATCTTCTCCATGTTGCGGTCGAAGTCCAGGTCCCAGGCCAGCACCCGGGAACCTCGGGCCTGGAACTTCCGGTGCAGCGCGGGGTTGTAGGAGTCTTTGGCCGGGTCGTACCAGTCGGCCTGCACCAGGGGGCGGAAGCACCTCGAACGGATGGGGAAGGGGTGACGCCGGGACCAGATGTACCCCCGGCCGATCTTCGGCTCTATCTTCCTGAGTTCGTACAGCGAGATGGGGTTGAAGCTGGCCACCAGGGTGCTGTCCCAGCGGGCGTGACGCCGCACCACCTCCGCCACCCTGTGGGCGATGAGCCTCATCCCTTTCATGATGACCTTCATCTCCACGTTGATCAGAAAGTCCGCTGGAAGTTGCTCGAACACCTCGTCCAGGGTGGGTGGCTGTTCTCCCTTGAATCCAGGGCCGAACCAAGACCCGGCGTCCAGCCCCCGGACCGCGTCCTGGGTGTGGTGGTTCACGGGCCCGTTGCCGTTGGAGGTGCGGTCCAGGCAACGGTCGTGGAACACCACCAACTTTTCGTCTTTGGTGAGGCGGACGTCCAATTCGATGCCGTCGGCACCCAGGTCCAGGGCCTTTCTGAAGGCCGGAATGGTGTTCTCCGGCGCGTTGGTGACGTCGCCCCGGTGGGCGATGATCAGGGGAAGGGACCGGGAGTTGGGAGCGAAATCCCAGCGGGTCACACGTTCGGTGGTGCTGTGTGTCGCCAAGTTGAAACCTCGAAGGGCCGGATGCCGGGCGCATCCCCACCTTATCCAGGGCCGCTGTTGGGTGTCAAGGGAGGGTCTGGCGCCGGTTGTCCCCCATGCATGGCTGGGGACTGGGAGTAGAATAATCAGGTTATCCGGTTTCCGGTGACTGGGCGATCCGCGCAAGCCGGGCGATGCGGATGATCCGGGGCATTGTGGGGGGCATGAACCGATTCTCAGGGCTCAGAGGAACATTGTGGCCGGTGCTGCGAAACGCCGACTTTCGCGTTATCTGGTATGTGGGCAGCCTGGGCGAGTTCGGCCGGCGCATGGAGTTGCTGGTCTTAAGCCTGCTGATCCTGGATCTCACCGAATCCTACTTCCAACTGGGTCTGGTGCTGGTCTTCAATAACCTGTCCCGGCCCCTGGTGTCGCTGTTCAGCGGCTACATCGCCGACCGGTTTCCCCGGGGCCGGGTCCTGCTGGCCAGTCAGACGATAAACGTTCTGACGGCGGCCGCTCTGTTGACGTTGATCGCCTACGACTTTGATCTGATCAGGCCGTGGCACCTCTTTGCGGCGGTGTTCATCCAGGGGCTCAGCAAGGCCGTCGAGGACCCGTCGCGCCGCACCGCCATCTTCGACATCGTCGGCCAGCGGCGGTTGGTCAATGCACTTTCCCTGGACGTGATCAGCCACAACATCGGGAAGATGGCGGGACCCATAGTGGGCGGGATCCTGCTGGACACCGCCGGATTCACCGGCGCCTACTCCTTCTTGCTCGCCGTCCATTTCTGCAATCTGGCCCTGATGACCCGGCTCAGGATACCCAGTTACCGGGGTCCGGCTCAGATCGAGCCGGTCCTACGCAGCCTGAAGGTTGCCGTGGGGTACGCTTGGCGGAGCCCGGTGCTGGTGGGACTGTTCTATATCACCATCGTGATGAACGCCCTGGCCTTCCCTTTCCAGCAGTTCATACCCGCCATCGGCCGCGACACCTTGGGGGTTGGGGTCATCCTGGTCGGCCTTCTGGTCGCCGCCGACGGGTTCGGGCAGTTGGCCGGCGCGGGTATCATGGCCATCAGCCGCGACCTGCGCTACCACGGGCGGGTCTTCGTGCTGGGGTCGCTGGGAGTCCTGGCGTTGGGGATGATCTTTGTCTGGTCGCCGTGGTACGCGCTGACCTTCGGGTTGCTGACCATGAGCGGCATCGCCCAGTCGGGTTTCTCCACCATGCAGAGCGCCGTGACCATGCTGGCCACTCCCCACGACATGCGCGGCCGGATGATGGGGCTGCTCAGTGTCTGCATCGGCACCGGGACGCCCCTGGGGGCTTTGGAGATGGGGGCGGTGGCCGCGGCGGTCTCCATCCAGTGGGCCATCTCCCTGAACGCATTCGCCGGGTTGTTGCTTCTCCTGCCCGCCATCGCCCTGACTCCCCTGCCCTGGCAGCCCCTGAACCAGGTGGGGTCCGACCCGGCCCCGGATTCAGGTGCGGCCCCGGAGCCCGCCCCCGGAGAGGCTTCGTCCTGAGAGCCCTGCCCGCTTTCCCTTGCCCGCTTTCCCTTGCCCGCTTTCTTGGGAACCGTTATATTCTGTTAGGCTGACCGGACGCAGCGCCGGCCCACCTGAGACGAACCGGAGTAGATATGCCGCGAATCGTAGATTGGCCGGCCCGGATGCGAGAGGTCGCCGGGTTCGTGGGCCTGGACCAGGACGAACTGGAGATCATCCAGTCCACCCGCGACCTGGTTCTGGCCAGGAGTGAGGAGCTGACCGCCGAGGTCTACGACCATTTCTTGAAGTTTCCCGAGACCCGCCGGTTCTTTCTGAACGAGGAGGGGGAGGTCGACGAAGAAAAGCTGGACCGCCGCAAGCGCAGCCTGCTGCGCTGGCTGAGGGGCTCCATCGACTTCAAGATCGACGAAGATTACCCCATCAGGCTGCTGGCCACGGGGATCGTCCACAGTCACCCGCCGTCCCACCGGGCCCACCTGGGGTCTATCCCCAGCAGGTTCATGCTGGGCTCCATCTCATTCATTCAGACGGCCCTGGCGCAGATATTTCAAGAAGAGATAGACGACCCCCGTGAGGCCCAGAGTGCTTCCGTGGCCTGGAACAAGCTGCTGATGGTGCAGCTTGATATCCTGCAGGCCGGCTACATCGACGAGACCCCGACCGAGGCGACGGGCGAGGCCGCGGCCGCGCCTGATTTCGAATAGAGTTTAGTTCTGATCGGTGGACCGGTTGACAGACTGGGTTCCCGGCGATTTTGATTAGGAGAGTACAACATGGGCAAGGTGTTGGTGATCCAAGGGGCGGGCATGAACATGAGGGGCAAGGTCCAGATCGAGACCTTCGGGCCCATGACCCTGGGCGAGATGAACGAGCAGATCCTCGGGTTCGCCCAGGACCTGGGCATGGACGTGGAATTGTTCCATTCCAACATCGAAGGCGAGGTGGTCAACGCCCTGTACGACGCCCATGACCGGGACTTCGACGCCGCGCTGATCAATCCGGCCGGCTACACCACGGTGGCCGGGCCCATCCGGGGCGCCATATCCCAGGTCAAGTACCCGGTGATCGAGGTCCATGCCTCCAATCCCACCGCCCGTGGAACGGTCTCCCAGGTGCTGCCGGTCTGCAAGGGCGCGGTGTACGGCTTCGGCATCTACGGCTATAAGTTGGCCCTTGAGGCCGTCAAGCACATGGCCTAGAGGTTAATCGCACCTGAAACAGCGGCTCTTTCCGAATACATCGTCATGAACGTTCCGGGTGACCATCAGATAATCGATGACGACCCGGAACGTTTTGCTTTCATCGGCAATCTCGTATTTCTCCTTCATGGAGCGCATGAAGGCCATCTGGTCCGTGGTTAATTGGACCTCGAAGGTCTGTTTGGCATTCGCCATTTTGGTGTCTCCTAGGCCTGCTACAGCACGGCGTCTTGGACCGCTTGAGAGATCGCCGCCAGCCTGGGCGTGTTGGTGGCCTCGGCCCGGAAGCCGTTGGTTATGTAAGCCACGGCCAGTCCCGTGTCCAGGTTGGCCCACCCGATGGACGTCCCCGAACCGGCATGTCCGAAGGTGCGGATACTCTCGTTGCCGGGGGTGGCGGAGCGAGGGTCTCCCAGAGACAGGCCCAGCGACCGCTTCACGTTCCGGTCCAGGCTGTGGTCCAATCCCTCGGCCTGTGGCTTGGTCACCTCAGCCACCGTCTCGGGCTTCATGGTGGTCACGCCGTCCAGCGACCCTCCGCCGGCCATCATGGCGTAGAACCGGGCCAACCCACGGGCCGTGGCGATCCCACCGCCGGCGGGGAGCACCGCGGTATGGACCTCCGGCCGGTTGTAGATGGTCACCTGGCTGGTCCGGTCACAGTCCTCCATGGCGTGCAGCCTCGAAACCCGCGCCTCCATGGATGGGTCGATGCCCAGGTGAAATTCTTCGACCCTCAGGGGTTCGGTTATCTCTTCGCGGACGAACTGGTCGATGGGCCGGCCGTCGATGCGGCGGACCAATTCCCCCACCACCCAGCCGAAATTCCGGGCGTGATAGGCGATCACCCGGCCCGGTTGATAGTCCAGAGGAATCTGCTCCATGGCGTCGACCGCCGCCTCCCAGTCGTGCCACCGGTCCCAGGTCATGTGGCTGGGGGTGTCGGGAAAGCCCGATTGGTGGGTCATCACGTGCCGGATGGTGACCTGCCCCTTGCCCCTCTGAGCGAAGCCGGGCCAGTGGGATGCCACCGTGTCGTCCCAGTCGAGTTTGCCCCGCTCCCAAAGGATGTGGAGACAGGCCGCGGTCACGGCCTTGGTGGAAGAATAGAGGACGAACATGGTGTCTTCGGTTACCGGTTTGCCGGTCTCCCGGTCGGCCAGTCCGCCGTAGAGGTCAAGGACCGGCTTGCCGTGCCGGTAGACCGCCAGCGCCGCCCCTGGGTGGTCCCCCGTCTCTATCTGTTTATGGAAGAGTTCTTCCACACGGCCGAGTCCCTGGGGGTCCATCTGGACGCTTTCCGCGGCTACCAACATTAAGTTGCTTCCTCCATATCCATCCTAAAGCCATGGGCCTAAAGCCATCGGTCAAAGCCGCCAGCCGGGTCCAGGTCATACGACCTTCAATTCCGCCCCGCCCAGGCCTTCGATCATTATGGAGGCTGTGTCTCCGGCCTTGACGATTTTAGGAGACACGATACTACCGGTAATTATCACCATTCCCGCGGATAGGCCAAAGCCCTGTTCCGACAGTTTGTTCGCCAACCAGGCCAGGGGCTCAAGGGGGTGACCCATCACGTCCGAACCGTGGCCGTCGCCCACCATCTCGCCGTTGATGGTCATGGAACCGTAGGCTGCCCGCAGGTCTAACACCCGCCAATCGGACACGGGCTCGCCCAGCACCACGCCGGCATTGAAGATGTTGGCGGCCACGCCGGTCATGAACTGGACCTTTGGGTCCTGGCCGGGCGTGCGTCTGATATCGATTATCTCGAAGGCGGCCGTCAGGGACTCCACTGCCTCCGAAACTCTCCCCCGGTCGTAGGGCGCTCCCCGCGCGGGCAGGTCGGCGCCGAGCCGCACCGCCACTTCGCATTCCAAGCCCAGTTGCACAAAATCGGCGGCGGTCAGGGTGCATGGAGACTGGCGGATATTGTCCGCCAATATTATCCCCAGGCAGGGGTCGCTGACGCCGTTGGCCTGTTGCAGGGCGGCGGTGGTGTAGGCCAACTTGTACCCGGCTATCGGCCCCTGGTACCGGGAGATGTCCGTCTGGAACTCCCGTTGCACCGAGTAGGCCTCGTCCAGACCGCTGGGCAGCAACCGGTCTTCCAGGAAGTAGTTCTGGTTGGCCCTGAATTGCTCCGAGAGGGTTTGGGCTGCCTGTTGCACCTTCATGTTTACCGACATCTGGCCGACTTCCTTTCTTTATTGGTCTGGGACCCTTGGTCCCGTGACACCGGTCTCGTGGTCAAGTGTAGGGTTCCAGCTCCAACTCGTGCAGGGCGGGCACCACTTCCCCGCCCAGGAGTTCCAAAGACCGCATCACGTCATCGTGAGGGATGTTGCCGTCGCTGCCGATCAGGATCAGATAACCGGGGCTCAGCTTTTGGATCGTGTCCTTCAATTTGTTGATCACCGTTTTGGGGCTCCCCACCACCACGGCGTTCACGTCCTGAAGGTCCTGGTAGGTCATCGGAGGGCCACCGCCACCGCCCAACCGTCTGGTTGACATCTGGCTGGCCACCCTCGACTGGTATCCCGGTGGGTCGATGTGCTCGATGGGGCCGCGCATCCGGTGACGCTGGGCCCAGAGGAAACCCTTGCCGATCTCCTGGGCCTTCTCATCGGTGTCGGCTACCAGCGCCCGGACCTGGCAACCGAAATGCTTCGGCCCAGGCGTGAAGCCAACTTCCCTGGCGGTGTCGATGTAGACCTGCTTCAACTCTTGGGTGAGGCCGATCAATGCGCCGAGGTTGATGTAGGCATATTGGTGTTTGGCGGCCCAGACGACGCTCTCCGGGCTGCTGCCACCGGGAAACCACACCGGCGGATGGGGTTTTTGCATCGGCAGCACCCAGGGGTTGACCACCCTCCGCTGATAATACCGGCCTTCGAACCGGAATGGGCCGGGCTCGGTCCAGCACTTGATTATCAGGTCGTGGGCCTCTTCGAAGCGGTCCCGGTTCTCGGTGGGAGAGATGCCGGCCTGCAGCGTTTCAACCGCTCCGCCGCGCACGAAACCCGAGATCAGACGCCCCCCGGAATAACAGTCCAGCATGGCCAACTCCTCGGCCATCCGCACCGGGTCGTTGATGGGGAGGATGTTGCCCAGGATGGCGATGCGCACCTTCTTGGTCAGGCGGCTGATGACCGCGGCGTCGATGTTGGCCGACGGCTTCATGTTCCAGTAGGCGGCATGGTGCTCGTTGGTCATGATGCCGTCCAGGCCCACCTCGTCGGCCAGGACGTACTCTTCATGGTATTGGTTGTAGAGGACGTGGGCCTTTTCCGGGTCGAAATAGGTGTTGGGAAATCCCAGCCGGCCGGAATCGTATTTCTCTAGATCTTCCTCTTTGACGTGGGTGTAGGGCTGCTGGGAGTGGAAGAATACTTCAATATGGTCTTTCATCTGAGGCCGTCCAGACGCGATTGGGCGAGATCGGGCCTAGTATAGCACCCGCGCGTCCACCGGCAGACCGGCCGGCGGTGGGACGCTGGGGTTCGCTAGGCAATCTCGATGCCCACGGGGCAGTGGTCGGAGCCCATGACGTCCGCCAGGATGAACGCCCCGGTCAAGCGGCCGGCGAATTCCTGGTCGACAAAGAAGTAGTCGATGCGCCATCCAACGTTGCGGTCTCTGGCCCGGGTCATCTGGTCCCAATAGGAATAGTTGTCCGGATCCTGGTTGAACAGTCTGAGGGTGTCTTTGTAGCCGTGGGCCAGGAATTCGTCCATCCAGGCGCGTTCTTCGGGGAGGAAGCCCGAGACCTTGACGTTCTCCTTGGGCCGGGCCAGGTCGATCTCCTTGTGGGCGGTGTTCACGTCGCCGCAGACCACCACGTGTTTGCCGCTCTGCCTGGTCTTCTCGGCGTATTCCAGGAAAGCGGCGTAGAAGTCCATCTTGTACTTGAGACGCTCGGCGGACCGTTTTCCGTTGGGGAAATAGATGTTGAACAGGACAAAGTCTCCGTAATCGGCGATTATCGTCCTCCCTTCGCCGTCGAACCGGTCGCCGAAGCCGTACCGAACGCTCTGGGGGTCTTTCTTGGTGTAGAGGCCCACACCGCTGTAGCCCTTCTTCTCCGGGGTGGAGAAGTAGGAGGTGTAGCCCGCCACCGACCTGACCTCCTCGGGAAGTTGCTCCTCGTGGGCCTTGGTCTCCTGAAGGCATAAGATGTCGGGGTCATCGCCGCTGAACCAATCGAGAAATCCCTTCTTATGGACCGCTCTGAGACCGTTTACGTTCCAGGAAATAACCCGCATGGGACCAACTCCTCACTTGATGCAACTGGAATGGCATGGGCGGCGACCGGTTCAGTCAGCTTAGACACCGCCCCGGGACAAGGCGGATACCCGGCTACTCGAAATGGGGCGACAACTCTTTGGCCGCGCGGTCCATGGACCTTAACGTCTCGGAATGGCCCCACCCTCCGAACCCGAAGTATAGGATAACCTCTTCGATGCCGGCCGCCTCGCAGTCCTTCAACACCTTGATGCAATTTTCGGGACTGCCGGTGATTATGCTGCGTTCGCCCAGGTCTTCGGTGGTCATGGCCTGCATCCGTTCCACGATGTCAACGAAATACCGTATGTGGGCCGGGGCTTTAGCCCGGTCGGACGGAAAGGCCGGCAAGATGCCGTGGAAGTAACGGAGCAACC
>JACZXN010000038.1 GCA_022571575.1 Chloroflexota bacterium
GCCAGGTCGGACACTAGACTGGTGGTGAGCCGGTTACAGCCGAATATCAAGACCCGCATGGTCTAGTCCCTGGGGAAGATGGGAGATGGTGCCCGTTCCCGCCAGAACATCACCTGGCACGAGGCGTTGTGGAAGATGTAGGAAGCCGTGGTCCCCAGGGTGCAGGAGCCGAACCGGCGCTGGTAGGGAACGCCCACGATCAGCAGGTCCATGAACCGGTCTTCGGATTCCAGGACGACCGCCGTGCCGGCCTGCCGGGCTCGCAAGAACCGGGCTTGAAGGCCCTTGTACTTCTCTTCGGAGGCTATCGCCTCGATACGGGCCAGGATCTCCTCTCCCTTATTGATATCCTCGGAGATCTCGGACTCCAAAGACAGCTCCAGCGGGACCTCGATCACGTACACCGCGTGGAGTTCCGTCTTCGACTCCCGCGCCATCTGGCAGGCCCACCGAAAAGTGCGTTCACTATATGGCTTGCCGTTCACCGGCACCAGGATTCGTTTTGCGTCCAATCGCATTACAGCACACCGTCCTGCATGGGTGGCTCTAGCTCAACCACTGAGATTCCGGGACCTCGTGCCCTGCCGGAACCTGGCGCCTTGCCCGAAACTCGTGATTGACAATCAATGGCAGATTATACGAGCAGCATCAACCCAATACAATAAGATTTTGGCGGATCTAGGACGGCATCTGAGGCAGGCGTTGGTGGGCCTGGTCACCGGCCGTGGAGTGGGGTCTGAAGTTCGAGCCTCCAGACAAATCAAAGTTTGGCCATCTGGGTCATTGGGGTCAAGCCGGACCTGCCCGGACCTGCCCGTACGCGCCCATACGGGCAAGCATATCCTGGATGAATTTGGAGGGGTAGAGCATCTAAGGTCTGGGAATCAGGCGCTGTTGCGGTGGCCGTGGGTGTCGGAGGCGGCGGATTCGAGATGGCGGGCTATGTCCCCGATCTTCCCCAGATGTTCGTTGGTCGCCGCCACGATCAACACGTCGCCGGCCTTGATCTCTTCGTCCTTGGCTGGGTGGAGGAATGAGGTCCGGCCCCGGCGGATGGCCAGGACGGATATTCCGTGGCGGTCGGCCGAGCCGGCCAGCCCAACTTCCTCAAGGGTGTGGCCCAGCATCTCTTCCGGGGGCCGCAGCTTGCTGATGCCGAAGTCGGGAACTATGGGCATGTAATCGATGACCCCGGTGTCGAAACCCACGTGGGCGGTGCGCCGGGCGCTCTCCGCCTCCGGAAAGACCACCCGGTCAACGCCGATCCGCTCCAGCGTGGCGCCGTGCAGTTCGTTGGCGGCTCGGCCGATGATGAAGGGCACTCCCAGGCTCTTTAGCAGCACGGAGACCAGGATGCTGGACTGGATGTTCTCGCTGCCCAGGGCCACGATGCATACATCGTATTCGGCCACGTCCAGCTCTTTCAAGACCGACTCGTTGGTGGCGTCGGCCCGGACCGAGTAGGTGGCCCGTCCCAGTTGGCTCTGTACCTTGGCCTCATCGACGTCGATGGCCAGAACGTCATGACCGCTTTGGTACAGTTCCTGGGCCAGTGTGGCCCCGAACCGCCCGAGGCCGATTACGCAAACTTGTTTTTTCACTACATCACTCTCGTCAACCTATTTTAACCCTTTCTTGGGCAAAACGGTACACCGCGGTATCTTCTTCAGGGGCCAGGGCGAGAGCCAAGGCCACCGGACCCAAACGGCCGACATACATCAACGTCATGAATAGTATCTTAGATGCCAGTCCCATGTCCGGGATTATGCCGGTGGAAGCGCCGGTGGTGCCGAATGCCGAAACCGTATCGAAGATGATGTCCATGAATGGTATCTCCGGTTCAAGCGTGGTCAACACCGTTGCCGCGACGACGATCAGCGCCAGACCGAGAAACGCCACGGTGAGAGCCCGGTGCAACTGGGACTGGTGTATCTCCCGGCCGAACGCCTCAGCGTGGGCGCGGCCCCGCAGGGAGGAGATCACCGCCGCCATCAACACCGCGAAGGTGGCCACCTTTATGCCTCCGGCCACCGAACCGGCCGCGCCGCCGATGAACATGAGTCCGGCGAAGGTTGTCTTGGTTACGTCCTTGACCTGGCCGAAATCCATGACCGTGAAGCCGGCCGTGCGTCCGCTTACCGACTGGAAAACGGCGCCCACGATCTTGTCCACCCAACTGAAACCGCCCATCGTTTCCGAGTTGGTGAACTCAACCAGATACAAGACCCCGGCGCCCAGCACCCAGAGGAAGATGCTGGTCACCAGGACGAGTTTGGTCTCCAGAGAGAACCGGGCGAACCGGCGTCTGCGCCAAACGTCCACGATCAAAACCCAACCAAGACCGCCCAGGATGGTCAGGAGCGTCATGGTCATCATCAACACCGGATTGGATACGAAACGGGCCACGCTGCTTCCCCCGGGCACCTCCGGAACGATATTAAGGCCGGCGTTGTTGAAGGATGAAACCGACAGGAAAAGAGAGTGCCAGAGGGAACTTACCGTCCCCATGCCGTCGATGCCGTGGATCTGCCAGAAGAACACCGCGGCCCCGGCGGCGTACAACAGGAACACCACCAGGATCACCGCCCGGCCTAAGTGGCGCAACCCCTGCATCTGGTCCACACCCACGGTGTCGCGCATCAGCGCCCGGGTCAAGAGCCGTTCTTGAAGGGTAGACCTCTGGCCGATCAGCAATAGGATGAAGGTGCTCACGACCATGAATCCCAACCCGCCGACCAACATCAGTGCGAAGATCACCGCCTGGCCAAACGTGGACCAGTAGGTGCTGGTATCGACCACGAGAAGACCGGTAACCGTCACCGCGGACACCGATGTGAAATAGGCGGTCTCCAAGGAGGTGAACCCGGCGCCGTTCTGCGCCAGCGGCAGGGTCAGTAGACCGCCGCCGCCCAGGATCAACAGAGCAAACGCCGAGAGAAGCATGGTGGTGGTGCCGAATATCCGGCCGGGTTTCCGGGGCGGTTCTGCCAAGGTGACCGTGGGCGACAGGTCGCGCCGCCTCCGCAGCCGGATGATGTTGTCGATCGGTCTTCGCCGGTGCTCAAATGCCATGTTTAGCGCCTGTCGCAGGCGTGGCCGGCCGCCGCCGGAATCCAGGCCGGCAGATGGGAAGGGGGCGAGATGAATGGGCTATCGGCATCTGAATAAAGCGGAAAGATCCGTGGGAAGACTTGGGGGAAGAGCCTTTGCGGCTAGGGTCTTTGAGGAGAACCGCCTGAAGCGGCTAGAGCCGTATTTTTCCGGGGAATATCCCGGAGGGTATCTGGAAGAATATATGAGGCAGATTGGATTCTAGAATTTGCCCTTTCTTGTGTCAATGAACCCGGTGGTCCGTTTGGGCCGAAAACGGACCTCCCAGCTTCGCCGCCTCCGAGACTGGACCAGCTTGTATGCTAATATAATTGGCACCAGCACCGCCGGTTTTTCCGTTCTTTGATGTGGTTTTGCCGGCGCCTCGGACTTGAGGTGACATTAGATGACCAGCAGCCCCCGGCAGGTCGAATTGGCCTTCGACGCCGCTGCGATCGACCGCAAATGGCAGGCACGTTGGGAAGAGGACGGCCTGCATAAAGTTTCCGACGATGACCCCCGCCCCAAATGGTACGAGATGACCATGTACCCGTACCCGTCGGGCGACCTGCACATAGGCCATTGGTACGCCATGGCTCCCGCCGACAGCCATGCCCGCTTCCGCCGCATGCAGGGCTACAACGTGCTCCATCCCATCGGTTTCGATGCCTTTGGGCTGCCCGCTGAGAACGCCGCCATCAGCCGCGGCATCCACCCCTACGAGTGGACCATCAGCAATATCGAGAACATGCGGCGTCAACTACGCTCTCTGGGGGCCAGCTACGATTGGGACCGGGAGATAATCACCTGCCTGCCCGAGTATTACAGATGGAACCAATGGTTCTTCCTGAAATTCTTCGAGAAGGGCCTGGCCTACCGGGCCAACGCCCCCGTGGTCTGGTGTCCGTCCTGTCAAACGGTGCTGGCCAACGAGCAGGTGCTGAACGGCGCCTGTGAGCGCTGTGGTACCGAGATCACCCGCCGGGACCTGGAGCAATGGTTCTTCAAGATCACCGAATATGCCGACCGGCTCCTGGATTTCAGCGCCCTTGAAGAATGGCCGGACAAGATCTTGACCATGCAGACCAACTGGATCGGCCGCAGCGAAGGTGTCCAAATCTCATTTGACATCTCCCAGGCTGGTCTGGAAGAGAAGGAGATATCCACCTTCACCACCCGCATCGACACCATCTTCGGCGTGACTTTCATCGTCTTGGCCCCCGAGCACCCGTTGGTCCCCAAGTTGACGTCGTCCGAGAACCGGCAGGCGGTGGAGGAGTACATCAGCAAGGCCCGCCAGACCTCCGAGATCGACCGCCTCTCCAGCGATAAGGAAAAGACCGGGGTGTTCACCGGGGGTTACGCGGTGAACCGTTTGAACGGCGAACGGGTCCCGATCTACATCGGTGACTACGTGCTCACGACCTACGGCACCGGAGCGGTTATGGGCGTTCCGGCCCACGACGCCAGGGACTACATCTTCGCCCAGAAATACAAACTGCCCATCCGCATCGTGATCGCCCCCATCGAATGGGACGGCAAGGAACTCACCGGCGCCTATCTGGGCGATGGTTTCATGACCAACTCCGGCGCCTACGATGGAATGACCAACGAAGAAGGCAAGTTGGCCATTGCCGTTGACCTGGAGAAGAAGGGCTGGGGAAGCCGGACGGTTTCCTACCGGATCCGAGATTGGCTGATCTCCAGACAAAGGTACTGGGGCACGCCCATCCCCATGGTCTATTGCGATTCCTGCGGCGTGGTGCCGGTGCCCGAGTCCGACCTGCCGGTGCTCCTGCCCCAGGACGCCGATTTCAAGCCCACCGGCGAGTCGCCTCTGGCGGCCAACCATGAATTTGTCCATACCCAGTGTCCCAAGTGCGGAGCGGACGCCCGCCGGGAGACCGACACCATGGACACCTTCATGGACTCTTCCTGGTACATGATGCGCTACCTGGACCCCCATAATTCCGACGGCCCGGCCGATCCGAAGCTGCTCAAGCAGTGGATGGCCGTCGATCAATACACCGGCGGGGCCGAGCACGCGGTGATGCACCTGCTCTACTCCCGGTTCTTCACCAAGGGCCTGCACGACATGGGCCTGGTGGACTACGACGAACCGTTCCTGAGGCTCTTCAACCAGGGCGTGATCCTGGGCGCCGACCACGAGAAGATGAGCAAGAGCCGCGGCAACGTGATCAATCCCGACGAGGTTGTCGGCCGGCTGGGCGCCGACGCGGTGCGTTGTTTCCTGATGTTCATCGGCCCCTGGGACCAGGGCGGCCCCTGGAGCGACGTGGGCATCAACGGTACGGCCCGCTGGCTGAACCGTGTCTGGGACATCGCCGTCCGCGACCCAGCCGATCTGGACGATCGACGGCGGGACGATAGGCCAGTGGATGACGGCGCGGTGCGGGACACCAACCGGCTGCTGCACCAGACCATCCGCAAGTGCCACAACGACCTGGACCGGTTCAAGTTCAACACGGCCATCGCCTCGCTGATGGAATTGACCAACCATCTGAACCGGGTCTGGGCCGACGCCAGCATCGACGCCGAGACCTGGCGGGAATGCACCGAGAAATTGCTGCTGCTTCTGGCCCCCATGGCCCCGCACATGACCGAGGAGCTTTGGGAGATGAACGGCCACCCCTACAGCATCCACCAGCAGTCCTTCCCCAGTTGGGACGATGCCCTGGCCGCCGAAGACGTCATCACCCTGGTGGTGCAGGTCAACGGCAAGGTACGAGACAAGCTGGAGGTCCCCGCGGACATCGAGGAGTCCGAAGCCCGGAGGTTGGCGCTGGCCAGTCCCCGGGTACAGGTCTACGTCGAGGGCAAGACGGTGGCCAAAACGGTCTACGTCCCCGGCCGGTTGGTCAACGTGGTGGTCAACTAGCCCGGCGCCCGGAATTCCCGGCGCCCAGATTTTCCAGATGTTATCCGTGGCCCAGAATTTATGGTGGCCAGTATCTGATCCAGGACCGGCCGGTGTGGTGTGGTTATGAACGTCGAAGAGATCTATCGTCGGTTCACCGAGGGCGCCGGCAGCGGGGCCGTGCGGGCCGGCTGGGTCGAGCGCTACCTCGATTCGCCCATCACCTTCTGGTGCGGCCTCCACGCTCCGGACGACGCCAAAGACCCGATGAACGATCACCAACAATACATCTTCGACATTGGCAATACTCATCAGGACCGGGTCAACGAACGGCTTTATCCCGGCGGCATCCAGCAGGTCTTCACCACCGAGGAAGAGGGATTTCGCCGTTCTCTGGAGGTCATGGCGGAGGGAGGGGTGTTCATCAAGAACATGCCCCTGGTCTGCTGGCCCCAGGGGCTGACCGGACGCCCGGACATACTGGAACGGGTGGACGGCGTTCCCTCTGTTTTTGGCGATTTCAGTTACCGCGTCGTGGAGATCAAATCGGCCCGCAGGCTGCGGGAGTCACAGATATTGCAGGGCGCCCTCTACAACCGGGTGCTGGGCCTGGTCCAAGGTTACGAACCGCCGGTGTTCCAGATGGTCAACGGTGACTTTGACGTGATCCCGGTGAACATGGCTGATGTGGAGCAGCGGTTGGACGAGGTTCTGGAAGAGGTCCGGGAGATAATGGGCGGGAAGCCGGTCGAATTCTGTTACGGCGCCGCCGGATGGCCCTGGGCGTCGTATGTCGACGGCCGGGCGGTCGCGGCCAACGATGTGTCCCTCATCGTCGGCGTCGGCGCGTCGGTCCGCACCAACCTGGTGGCCGCCGGATACGCGACCTTGGAGAGCATCGCCTCGGCCAATGAGACTGAACTGGTCAGCGTCAGGCGGATCGGAGCGGCCTCGGCCAAGAAGATGGTGGTTTCCGCCCAGGCGATACAGGGGAAGAAGCCGCTGCGGCGGGGGGAACTGGCGGAATTGCGCCGGGGTAAGACCGAGGTGTTCTTCGACTTTGAAGGCGCCCAGGACAACGGCGGCCAGCACCAGGACGAGGCCAACGGCTTGGAGCTGGTCAACTACCTGATCGGCGCGGTCCACCGCACCCCCGGCGGGCCGGCGGAGTACAGGTCCTTCTTTGCCGAGTCGTTCGACAAAGAAGACGACAATCTGAACGACTTCCTCCGCTGGGCCGATTCCCTGGAAGACCCCGTCTTCTACCACTGGCACCATTACGAGCGCACCCATCTCAATAAGATGGTCGAGCGGTACGGCGTCGACCCGCGGTTGGCGGCGGTGGTGTTGGACCGCCTGGAAGACCTGTCTCCCTGGGCCACCAAGGGATACGCCTTCCCAGCCTACGGAGAGTCGCTGAAGGCCATCGCCAAGTGCCTGGGCTTCACGTGGCGTCAGGACGACGTGACCGGGGTTGGGTCGATGTCCCTCTATATGAAGTATGTCGAGTCTGGAAGTACAGACAGCACTTCCAAGGACAAGATAATCATCTACAATGAGGACGATTGTTTGGCTACCATGCATATCTACGACTGGGTTCTGGCCCAAGACGCCTGATTCGGTATTTCCTGCGGCAACGCAGTTAGAGTAATGATTCAATGACCACCAGCGGGACCACCAGCGGCGCGGCAAACCGGCAAGGATGTCTCTACGGCATCGGTGTGGGTCCCGGCGACCCGGAGCTCTTGACCATCAAGGCGCAGCGGATACTCCAAAGCGTGCCCGTTATCTGCTTCACCCAATTGGACGACGGCAAAGAGAGCTACGCGCTGGGCGTGGTGCGGGGCGTGTTGGAAACGGCGAACCCGCAATTCCTGGCCATCACCATTCCGGCTGATGACGAAACACCGGTCAACCCCCAGACCTGGGCCGACGCGGCCGAAGAGATCGCGGTCCACCTTCATCAGGACCGGGACGTGGCCTTCATCACCGAGGGCGACCCCATGCTCTACAGCGAGTTCTACCAGGTGTTGGCCAGCGTCAAGTCCGTGGTCCCGGACCTGGACGTTGTGGTGGTCCCCGGGGTTTCATCGGTGATGGCGGCGGCGGCCAGTTCCGGTACGCCCCTGGTCACCCACGGGCAGCGGCTGACCATCCTGCCCAACGTTTACGGCATCGACGACCTGCGCAAGGCCATAACCAACTCGGACACCACGGTGCTGATGGAGGTCAACCGGGACCTGCTCCAGGCCCTGGCCAACCTGGAAAAACTGGGCCTCACCGGCAAGGCCACCTACGTGCGCCAGGCCAGTACGGCCCGGGAGAGCGTCGTGGAAGACATCTCCCAACTTTCTGAAGAAGACCTGGACTACTTCTCCCTGCTGATAATCCGGCGGTAACGGCGCGCTTAGAGCTCCAGCACCAGCTTGATCAAGCCATCTTCCGATCCGGCTCCAATCCCGCCTAAATCTCCAGCACCAGCTTGATCAGGCCGTCTTCTCTGCCGGCGTAAAGCTCGTACCCCGCGGGCGCTTCGTCGAAGCCGAAGCGGTGGGTGATCAGCCAGGACAGGTCGGTCTCACCCTTGGCCCGCAGGTCCACCGCCCGTTGGATCGGCCTGGCCGGGGCCTCGCAGGTGGCGCTGACCGTGCCGATCATGGTCAGTTGCTTGGAGATGGCCGTCAGGTAATCAAAGGTGACTTCCTTCTCCTCCGGTATCCCAAAGAGCACCAGCGTGCCGTACATCCGCGCCATGGCCACGCACTGGTCCAGCGCCCCGGCGTCGCCGCTGGCCTCCACCACCAGGTCGGCGCCCTGGTTGCCGAAAACCTCCCGCACCACCTTCTCCGGCGCCACCCTGCCGGAATTGATGGTCAGGTCCGCGCCCAGTTTCCGGGACATCTCCAACCTGCGTTCGTGGGGATCGATGGCGATCACCTTCCGCGCTCCCATCTGCTTCAGGGTCATGGTGAACAGCAGCCCGATGCACCCCTGCCCCAGGACCGCCACGTTCTTCCCGGCGATGGTCCCAACCCGCTCCAGGGCGTACAACACCGTGCCCCAGGGCTGGCACATCAGCCATTCGCCCAGGTCCCCGTCGTCGGGCAGCGAAACCAGGGTTTCCGGCTGGGCCACAACGTATTCGGCACCGCCGTTCAGGTTCAACGCGGGCAGGTAGATAACCCGGCGTCCCCTGGGGCCATTCCGTCGATCGGCTCTGGACTATG
>JACZXN010000039.1 GCA_022571575.1 Chloroflexota bacterium
GGGAAACCCGGTAAAGAACATGGACTTTAGCATCAGATTATATGTCCGGGATATGAGCTCCCGCTTGAGGGACCGTGTGACCCGTGATCCCTTGCTGAGGCGGCTGCCGATGGCTATGTGAAACCCTGACTCCAAGGCCTCGATTAGCTGGGGCAGGTGGACCAACTCGGTGGAAAGGTCCACGTCCATGTAGCTGACTATGTCGGCGGTGCTGTCCAGCCAGGCGGCTTTAAGGGCCCGACCCCGGCCTTTTTGGGGTATGTGTATGTAAACGATCCCAGCGTACTTTTCGCACAGCATCTCCGAAACCGCCCTGGTGTTGTCGGTGGAAGCGTTGTCGGCAATGACGATCTGCCACGGGTTGCGCAGATTGGCCTTCAGGAAATCGGCCAGGATCACGATGTTCCGGGGCAGGGCCTGCTCTTCATTGTAAACGGGAATCACTACATCAACGGTGGCTCTATTCCCTGCCGCCATGCCCAGTCTCCTCGTTACCCAGCCCTTCGGTCCCCGGGCGGGGAGTTAATGCCTGAAGTGACGCACTCCGGTGAAAACCATGGCGATGCCGCTGCTGTTGGCGGCCTCGATCACTTCGCCGTCCCGTATCGATCCCCCCGGCTGGACGATGGCGGTGATCCCCGCTTGGGCGGCCAATTCGATGTTGTCCGGGAAAGGAAAGAAGGCATCGGAGGCCAGCACGCATCCCGCCGCTTTTTCGCCTGCGGTACGCTGGGACAGGTGAACACTGACCACCCGGTTGGGTTGTCCCGCGCCCATGCCGATCAGGCTCCGGTCCTTGGCGAAAACTATGGCGTTGGACTTGATATGTTTGGCGGCTTTCCAAGCGAAGGCCAGGTCCTTCATCTCGGTTTCCGTGGGCGGTCGTTGGGTGGCAACAGTCCAGGCGGCCGGGTCCTCTCCGATCACGTCGGCCGTCTGCACCAGGATGCCGCCGCTGATGGGCCGGAGGTCGTAGGTGGCGGTCTCCGGCTGCTTGTCGATGGCCAGGATGCGCAGATTGCGCTTCTTCTGCAGGATCTCCAGCGCCGCCGGTTCGTAGTCCGGGGCGATGACGACTTCGTAGAACACCGGCTCCATGGCCTCGGCGGCGGCGGCGGTGACGGTGCGGTTGAAGGCCACGATGCCGCCGAAGGCGCTCACGGTGTCGCCCTCGTAGGCGTGCAGATAAGCCTGGGCGATGTCCTCCCGGCTGGCCAGGCCGCAGGAGTTGGCGTGCTTCACGACGGCCACCGTGGCGTCGGCGAAATCGGAGGCGGTGCGCCAGGCGGCGTCGGCGTCCATCAGGTTGTTGTAGGAAAGCTCCCTGCCGTGCAACTGGCGCGCTCCGGCCATTCCAACCGGGGCGCCGGGTTGGGCGTAGAGGGCCCCGCTTTGATGGGGGTTTTCGCCGTAGCGTAGCCCGGCCACTTTCTTCAGGGAGATGGTCAGCGAATCGGGCAATTCCTGTTCCCCGGCGTCACCGTTTTTAGCGTCCTCAACGGGACCTGCCATCAGGTATCCGGTCACTGCGGCGTCGTAGGTGGAAACGTGGTGGAAAGCCTTGGCCGCCAGTCCCCGGCGGTCTTCGTCGCTGAGACCGCCGTTGGCCAGTTTCTCGCCAACCCAGCCGTAATCGGCGGGGTCCACCACCACGGCCACCGACGGGAAGTTCTTGGCGGCGGCCCGCAGCATGGTCGGCCCGCCGATGTCGATGTTTTCCAGGGCGTCGGCCAGAGTCACGTCCGCCTTGCTGATGGTCTCGACGAAGGGATACAGATTGACCACCACCAGGTCGATGGTGTCGATGCCCTGATTCTTCAATTCGGCCATGTGCTCCGGTGAGTCCCGCTTGGCCAGCAGTCCGGCGTGGATCGTGGGATGGAGGGTCTTGACCCGCCCTTCGAGGATCTCCGGCGACCCGGTGACCTCCGCCACCTGCATCACCGGCAGGCCGCCTTCCTCGGACAAGGTGCGGTGGGTGCCGCCGGTGCTGATCAACTCGTACCCAGCCGATACCACCTGACGCGAGAATTCCACGATCCCGGTCTTGTCATAGACGCTGAGCAGTGCTTTCAACTTTCTCTCCGTCTGCTTGAGGCTATTTCCAAACCCTGTACTACCCCTTGTTGAGTCCTTCGACAGGCTCAGGACGAACGGCGAAGACTCCTTCCGTTCGTGGCGAACTCCGACCGGAGTCGCAAGTCTCGATGAGATCGGACCTGCCGGACCACGATTCAGCCCTTGAAGACCACCTGCTCGCTGTCTCCGCGGGGGATGGTCTTGCCGATGACGACGGCGTCGGGCAGGCATTCCAGGACCCTGGCGACATTGGCTTCGGGGCAGACGGCCACCATTCCCAGACCCATGTTGAACACCCGGTACATCTCCTGGTCGCTGATCCCGCCCTCTTTCTGGATCACCTTGAAGATGGGCAGGACCGGCCAGGACCCGGCGTCGATCTCTGCCGCCAGGTCATCGGGCAGTATGGCGGGCAGCTTGCCCGGCAGCCCCCCTCCGGTGATGTGAGCCAGGCCATTGACCAGTCCCAACACCGGCGCCATCAGCGGATAGTAACTGCGGTGAGCCAGCAAAAGTTCCTCGCCCAACTGGTGGTTCAGGCCTTCGAACCGGCGGTACAGCACGTTGGGGTCGCCGTCGGTGTTGAAAACCCGTCGCACCAGTGAGAAGCCGTTGGTGTGGAGGCCACTGGATGGCACGCCGATCAGGACGTTGCCCACCTCGATATTCCGCGATTCCAAGAGTTGGTCCCGTTCCACCGCGCCGACCACGAATCCGGCCAGGTCCATGTCGTCTCCGGAGTAGACCTGGGGCATCTGGGCGGTCTCGCCTCCGATCAGCGCGCAGCCCACCTCGCGGCAACCCCAGGCTATCCCCCGCATGAGTGTGTCCAGCCGCTGGGTGTCCAGTTTGCTGAAGGCCACGTAGTCCAGGAAGAACAGGGGCTTGGCGCCCCGGGTGAGGATGTCGTTGACGTTCAGGATGACCAGGTCTTGGCCCACGGACTCGAAGTGTCCCAGTTGGGCTGCGATCTTGATCTTGGTGCCCACGCCGTCGGTGCTGGCCACCAGGACCGGTTTCTGGTATCCCGAGAGTTGGTAGAGACCAGCGAAGCTTCCGGCGCTGTCCAGTACTTCGGGGCCGTGGGTGCTGGCGGCGAATCCCCTGATCCGCTCCTTGAGGCCCTCCATCCGGTCCAGGTCTACGCCCGATTCCCGGTATGCTTCACTTGCCAAAATGAGGGTCCTCCCGTTCCCATCCGCCCGGCGGCAGGCCGGGGCTGATTGCCGCTGTAAAAGGTTAATTCAAGGAGTCCGCGATGGCAAGGGTCAGCCGATGCCCAAGAATACGGTGGAGTGAGGGGAGACCAGCCCAGGGATGGCGGCGCTAATCGGTCCTTGGGGCGCCCTGCTCCAGGGCCAGCTTGGTCAGTTCCAACTGTACGGGCACGGGGTAGTTGCCGGTGAAGCAGGCGTCGCAGAAACCGCCGTTGGAGCCGCCCACCACTTTCATGAGACCCTTCACGCTGAGATAGCCCAGGGTGTCCGCGCCGACGATGTCGCGAATCTCAGCCAGGCTATTGTTGGCGGCCAATAACTCATCGCGGGAGGCCATGTCCACGCCCATGAAGCAGGGGTGCTTGATGGGCGGCGCGCACACCCGCATGTGCACCTCTTTGGCTCCGCCCTTCCTGAGCAGGCCCACCACATGGGGAGTGGTGGTGCCGCGGACGATGCTGTCGTCCACCACCACCAGCCGCTTGCCCTGGATCACTTCCACCAGGGTGTTGAACTTCTGGCGCACTCCCAGGTCGCGGAGGCGCTGCTCCGGTTGGATGAACGTTCGGCCCACGTAGCGGTTCTTGACCAATCCTTCGCTGTAGGGGATGCCCGATTCCTGAGCGTAGCCCACCGCCGCGGCGGTTGACGAGTCGGGTATCCCGATGACCAGGTCGGCGTCCACCGGGTGCTCCCGGGCCAACTCGGCGCCCAACTGCTGCCGTACCGAGTGGACCAATTGGCCGGCCATGATGCTGTCGGGACGGGCGAAGTAGATCAGCTCAAATACGCAGAGAGCCTGGCGTCCGGTGCCGCCGGTCCAGGTGGCCGTGCGCAGGCCGTCGCCGTCAATGACGATAACCTCGCCGGGTTCCAGTTCCCGGAGGTACTCGGCGCCCAGGTGGTCCAGGGCGCAGGACTCTGAAGCCACGATCCAGCCACCGTTGAGCTTACCCAAGCAGAGGGGGCGGATACCCAGCGGGTCACGGGCTGCGATCAGGGTGTCTTTGGTCTGGGCCACTATGGAGTAGGCCCCTTCCAATTGGCGCATGCATTGAAAGAGCCTTTCCTCCCAGGTTGCGCCGGTGGAGTGGGCCAGCAGAAGGGCGATGACTTCGGTGTCGGTGGTGGAGGTGAAGGTGCAGTTCCATTCGTCTTGGAGCTGCTCCTTCAGTTGGGCGGCGTTGATGATGTTGCCGTTGTTGGCCAGGGCCAGTTGTCCGTAGTGGCCGTCGACCAACAGGGGCTGGGCGTTGCAGAGTTCGCTGCTGCCGGTGGTGGAGTACCTGGTGTGCCCGATGGCCATGTTGCCGACCAGGGGATAGAAATCGGGCTCCCTGAATATCTGGGTGACCAGGCCCATGGCGGCGTGGACCACCACGTTCTCGCCGTTGGCGGCGGCGATCCCAGCGCTCTCTTGGCCGCGGTGTTGGAGGGCGAAAAGGCCGAAGAAAGCCAGACGGCTGGCCTCTCCTTCGGGGGTGAACACCCCTATCACCCCGCATTCTTCTTTGGGGTGGTCAAACGGGGCGCGGCCGAAGGAAGAGTCCAGCTCGCTGCTCATAATGCTATTTTATGTAATTGATTTTGCGTCGGTCAATATCAGAGCCCGTTGTTTAACAAGGATTCCCGGGACCGGCCGGTGAATTCCAGGTAGGCCGGGTTGTTCAGGCCGGTTTTAAGCCCGTCGTTAGCCGGTTTTTAGCCTGGATATCCATGATGCCTCGAATTCGTCCTAAATGATAGGGGAGCAAGTGCCGTTTTTGTGATCTCTTAATCCCGTTTTGGCATCACCGTGACCTTGCGGCCTTCGCCCTCGCCGGTGCTCTGGGTGGATACACCCGGGTGGTCCGTCAGGGTGGTGTGAATGATGCGGCGGTCGGCAGGCGGCATGGGCTCCAGGGTGATGCTGCGGTTGGTCTGGGCCACCCTGGCGGCCACCTTGGTGGCCATGTCGCGGAGGGAGCTTTCCCGGCGCTGCCGGTAGTTCTCAACGTCCAGCACCACGCGGACGTTGTCGAAATCCTTCCGGACAATTAGGTTGACCAGGAACTGAAGGGCCTGCAGGGTCTGCCCGCGGCGTCCGATCAAAAGGCCGGAATCCTCTCCCTCCAGGTCGATTATGGGTCCGCCGGATTCCGGGTCGTTGGCGGCCCGCAAGGTCCTGGTGACGTTGACGCCGGCCAACTCCAAGATGCGGCTCACGGCGGTGGTGGCCGCGCCGGCGGCCGTGGCCACCCCGTCGGCGGCGGGTACTCCAGTTTCGGTGCGGCCCTGAGAAACTCTGGTGACCCGGACCCGTGCCACCTCGGAGCCGATGCCCAGAAAACCGGTCTTGCCTCTACTTAGTATTTCTACCTCGGCCTCGTCTCGGTCGGCGTCGAGCTCTTTCAGAGCCAGCTCGATTGCTTCGTCGACGGTTCGGGCGCTCATTACGATCTCTTCCATCTTGTGCCATCTCCTCCTGTGGGGCATCTTGGGATGCCCGGACTGCCGCCGCCGGCGCCCCTTCCGGCGCGGATTTGGGGAACAGTGGGAATAAAGGACCCCAGCCACCGGTGATGAAATATTGTATGCCGATGCCGATCACGTTGGATGTTGTCCAATACAGTGACAGACCGCTGGGCAGGGTGAATGAGAAGAACGCGATCATCAGCGGCATCAGCCAGAGCATCATCGCCTGGTTTCCGGATTGCCGCGGGTCGGTGGACGGCTGCATGGTCATCTTCTGCTGGACCCAGGTGGAAATGAAGACGAGCACCGGCATGATCAGCTTGGTGGGGTCTGATTCGGCCAGGTCCAACCATAAGAAGGTCGAATTTAAGGGCGCAGCCGTGAATACGGCCGTCATCGGGATCCAGGTGTACAACTTTTCCGACAATCCGACCAGGTCGTCTGGGCGGGAGAACACGAGTTGGATCAACACCCGGAACAGGCCGATCAGGATGGGCATCTGGACGACCATCGGGCCCAGGCAGCCGAAGGGGCTCACCCCCGCCTCCCGGTACAGCCGCATGGTCTCCTGGGATATCCGGGACCGGTCCCTGGCGTAACGGTCCTGAATCTCCTTCAGCTTGGGCTGCAGCGAACTCATGGCCCGCATCTGCTTCAACTGCTTCAGGGTCAAAGGCAGCGTCAGCACCCGGATGAACCCGGTGAATACGATGATTGCCACACCCAACTGATTGAAGAAGATGGTGTAGAAAACCACCAGTCCGTTGACCATGGGCCGAATGATAAATTCGGTCCAAAGGAATGAAATGGCCTCCAAAGAGTCCTACCTCGCTTCCGGCATGGCCGCCGGCCTAGATGCTGAAATAAATCGGTTGGGTTCCGGGATTACCGGGATTACCGGGATCAATTGTTGTCGCATTGGGTCTTCTCGGTGTGCCGGCACCACATCACCACCTGGCCGCCTTTGATCTCGATCCGTCTGACGGTACTATCCTGGGAGCCGACGTACACCGAATCGCCGTCGGCGAACAGCGGGGCTTTTACCTCGGCGTCGCCCAGTGTCAGATTGGACAGTTCACGCTGCAGGCCCAGGTCCGATGGACCGGTATCCAATAAGATAACCTTCCCGTCTTTGGCCGCCACCACCAGGCCCCTCGGCACCAGCACCGGGGAAGAAACTATGGCCGAACCCACATCGTGCTTCCAGAGCAGGTTGCCGTTTCGGTCCAGGGCGTAGATATTGCCGTCCATGTTGGGGGCGTAGATGGTGTTTCCGTCGGTGATGGCCCCCGCCCAGAACCAGTTTTCGCCCTCAAAGGTCCACTTCAAAGTCCCATCCTTCGCCGATATGGCGTACAGCATTTTGTCGAAGGACCCGGCGATGACCATGCCGTTGAATACCAACGGCTTTCCCGCCACCACGCCACCGGTCTCGTACTGCCAGAGTTCCTTGCCGTCGTTCAGCGTTACCGCGTAGACCTTGTGGTCGTGGGAGCCGAAGTACCCGACACCGTTTTCCACCGCGGGGGTTGACCAGATGGCGGCGCCGGTCTTGAAGGGGCGCCAGGCCTGGTCTCCGGACTTGGCGGCATAGGCGTAGAGGAACCCATCTTCGGACGGGGCCAAGATCAGGTCGTTAACAGGGTCGTAGGCCGGGCCCGCGACCAGGGGCTCCAGTTCTTCGGGTTGGCCCTGGGGCCGCCGCCAGCCGGTGCTTCCTCCCAGGTTGCCGGTCACCTTATCAATGGCATATAGGAACCCGTCCTGGGCGCTGATGTAGACCAGGTCTCCGACCACCAGCGGAGTGTTGTACACCCCGATAATGTTGGCCTGGCTCTGGTTGGAGGGGAAGGTCCAACTTTCCTGGACACCCTCGAAGCCGTTGTCGAAGTAGGCCTTTACCTGGCCCTCCTTCGTGCCGACGTAGACCACGCCGTCCTTGCTGGCCGGCGGGTTCCAGCCGGTGCCCTCGCTTCCGATGTTCCGGGTGCAGGCGGCTAGGAGGGGCAATAAGAACAAGGCGCAGAGGGCCAGCATCCGCCAGTTTGCCCTTATTCCTCGGCGGTGCACACGGGCACTTGGATGGTTGGAAGAGGCCATTGGCCGCGCCGTCCCAGTGGATCGATCGCTGGGTGGCTGGTGTTTAACTCCGAACGGCCGGAGCGGATTCCCGAAGGATTTGGCGTCGTGAGTTCCAGTGGCTGATTTAGAAAGTGATTTGAAGATGACAAGTCCCAATAGACGATAAAGTGTTCTCGGTGTTTTCGGTGCTCTCACGGTACGGGGTCATATCCTTGGCCGCCCAGGGGGCGGCAGCGCCCCAGCCGTTTGATGCCAAGCCAGATCCCCTTGACAACCCCGTATTTCTCGACCGCTTCCTGAGAGTAGTGAGAGCAGCTTGGATAGTACCGGCAAGATGTGGGCAAGAGGGGTGAAACGGCCCGTTGATAGACCCAAATCACAGATAGGACAGCATATTTCATGTAAGTAATTCCGTTGGTCAGTTAGCGCGCCGGCGAATCCGAAGACGTGTCCACGGTGTGCCCTGGACCGGTGGGCTGTGGACTACTGTCCACCAACTTGGCGCGCCGCAACAGATTATCCGTTGCGTCTTTTAGTTCCTGGTACTTGGCGGTCCCGGCCCCACGGCGGGCTATGAACAAGGCATCCCAGCCGTCTTTCACCGGGTTGAGTCGGACCGCCTCCCGCAGCCGGCGTTTTACCCTGTTTCTCACCACCGCGTTGCCGATGCGCTTACTTACCAGGAAACCGAAGCGGCTACAGTCCAAACCGTTGGCCAGATACCGGATGACCAATAACTGGTTGGCTGCGCTGCCGCCCTCGACATGGATCTGCGAAAACCGTTTGCTGCCGGTTAGCCGTTGCCTACGCTGCATCACCGGATCGAATTACCGGGCACTGATGTTCAGACCGATGTTCAGACCGATGTTCAGACGGTCAGGTTGTGACGGCCCTTGAATCGCCGCCGTTTGAGAACCGCCCGGCCGTCGGAAGTGCTGGAGCGGTGGCGAAAGCCATGGACGCGGGCCCTGCGTCGTTTTTTGGGTTGATAGGTACGTTTAGGCACAGAAAGATATCCTTACTCGCAAGAATTATAGGCGTGCCCAAATTGGGCGTCAAGGGAGGGCACGGGCGGCGACCCGGCTATTCGCCGGTCCCAGGGGAGTCCGCATCAGGCGTGCGCACGAATGCCAAGCGGTAGTTGGGCGCCCAGAGATCGTCAAAGCCCTCCAGGCCCAGTTCCCGCCGCCCGGCGTTGTTCCAGAGGCAGATGGCGTCCCGGCGGCCGTGGTTGCCCAGCCAAGGGTCGTGGGGAAAGGCCACCGGCCCCTCCAACTGCAC
>JACZXN010000040.1 GCA_022571575.1 Chloroflexota bacterium
TTCGACGCAAATCCGACCACCGGCGCGCCTCCCTTCTCAGCCGCCGACGGTGAGGGGGAGCGCGTCACGGCGACGAACACCGTCCACTTCGACCGCGACCGGCCGTCGCGGGTGGTGCTGCCGGTGATCCCCCGCTAGCCCGAGCGGGGCCCCGGCACTGGCTCTGTCAGATCTCAGACAACGGGTGCTCCGCTACCGTCGCGCTGACCAGCAACGTGGGGAGGATTGCCCGTGACGTGCCCACACTGCAACTCCGGCGAGACGGGCCGACGCGGGCGTCGCACCTCGCTCGGCTATCGGACATTCGTCTGCCGCGCCTGCCGGAGCCTCTTCAACGAGCGAACCGGCACGGGGATCAACGATCTCCAGTACCCCACACATCGTGCTCATGGCCGTGCTCTGGCGACTGAGGTACAAGCTCGGCTTCCGAGACGTGGTGGAACAATGGGCCGTGCGGCACCTCGGGCTGATCGACTCGATCCGGGTGGTGAGGGCGGCGCTGCGCATGCCGCAGGACGACGAGGGCGACTGGATCGACCCGACCGCCCCCGACGCTGCCCACCTCTTGGGCGCGACGTTCGACGTGGCGACGTCACGGACGATGATCCCGGAACATGAGGCCGAATACGCGTTACCGCTGCTGCGCCCTGGCGGTCTACTCGCGATCGACGTATCCGAGCGAGCGGACGGCGGTGAGTACCGCGATCTTCCGAACGGGAAATGCCTGCGGCTGATACGCACTTGATCGGAGACCTTCGTTCCTGTGATGAGCGTGAGGGGCTCTGTCAGATCTCAGGTCACCGATCGAGTCGGCGACGGGATTGCCGCGGCAGTCATCCCCTCACCGACTCGCACGGCGTCGTCCGGGAGGGCATCTCGGTGATCCGGGACGCCACGGAGGACGGGGCCGCGAGCCGCTGAGCGTCCCCCGCACAGCTCACAACAGTTCACGGGGCCGTGACGCCGCGCATCGACGAGCGCGGGGGCTCCGAGATGGCCGTCGTTGTCGCGTCGAGGAGTCGTACGACTCGTTGCCGACGCGTTCACTCGGCATGGCGAGCGTGATGCTGACGCGGGCGCGCGGGTAGTCAACGTTCGGCAGGCGTTCGTGCTGTTGCCTGCGGAGTGGGGCGGCGGCGGTGCATCGATGGGTCATCGTGCGCGCTATTGTCCGAGCATCTCCCGCGCGTCATCCATGACCCGGGGAGTGATCTCATGGATGCCCCGCTGATGGGCGAAGTGCTCGTACTGCTGCTTGACCGTGGCCCTCACCATGCCGGGCACCCGTGCCAGCCGTTCCGTGGCTTCCGGTGACCAGATGGGCTTCTCACCGTCAGGGACCGGGGCTTCTGCCCGCCGGCGGCTGAGAGTAGCTCTCATCTGCGCCATCGGTTCCGGCGGGTGCACCGGACCCCCCACCTGCACACCGAGCGCTCTCACCAGGTTGGTCTCCTCGGGGTTGGTGAGCATCGCCACCTCGCTGCCGCAGCTCGGACAGGCGAAGGCGATCGTCATCGACCCCTGCTCGGGACCCTCCGCGTCCACGAGCGTCATCCCCTCGTCGCACTGGCGGCACAGAAACTTCATCTCATCCTCCAAGCAGCTGCTCCACCCGGTCCGCGATTGCGTTCAAGGCCTTCCCCGCCGGGGAGTCCCCGTGCTCGAGGACGAAGGGGAGCCGGCCGCCCTCGGCTGATCTCGCCAGCCGGGGATCGAACGGCACCCGGCCCAGGGAAGGTACGCCCAGCTCCTCCGCTACGGTGCGTCCCTCTGCGGCGGGGAACAGTTCGCCGACCACCCCGCAGTGGGCGCAGTGGTACCCCGCCATGTTCTCTACCAGGCCGAGGAGCGGGGTCTCGGCCTCCTTCGCCAGGGTGATCGACTTCTTGACCACCAGACGGGAGGCGTCGGAGGGGATGGTGACGACGATGGCGCCGTCCAGGTCGGGAACGAGCTGCGCCACGGTGGGGAACGAGTGGGCGCCCGGAGGCAGGTCGATGAGCAGCAGCTCAAGCTCGCCCCAGACGGTATCCGAAAGAAACTCGCGCACGGCGCTGGCGTCCATGGCGCCGCGCCACACGAAGCTCGCCTGGGCCGAGCCGTCGAGATCGTCCCACACCACCGGCGTGTCGTCGTGGGGCAGGAACAGGTCCATCGACATCACCCGCACGCCGGCCGCGCCCAGGGCCGCTCCGGTCAGGTCTCCCCCGTGGTCTCCGTAAGCCTTCACCAGCGCTGACGCCCCAAGCATGGCGGCCATCACCGGCAGGTCCCAGATGTTGATGAAGGCCAGAGAACCGATGAAGAGGGCGATGGCCGCCGATTCGACCGGGTTGTCTCTCAACCACCGCAACCCCAATCTTTCCGTGGACTGGAAAAGGTTCAGGCACAGTCCCAGGCCCAAGATGACGAAGGGCAGGTTCATCACATGGGGGTGCAGGTCGCCCAGGATGAAGCTGAAGATGGGGAACTCGGTGATGGTGTAATCCAGGCTCTGTCCGCCCGACAGGGTGTCGATCACCCGGCTGGCCCGGAACCACCACCAAGGGCCGTCTGGGAAGACCCCGGAGCCCGTCTCCGCTCCCGTCAAGCCCTTGATGCCGGCCCACTCCCAAAAGCCGGCGCCGGCCCAACCCTGGAGATGCACGAATTCCATGGCGCCTTCCAGGTTTCCGGCAAGGAGCACCAACGCCGGGGCCGCCCCGCCGAAGACGATACCGGCTTTCAGGCTCCCTCCCGACAGCCGGACCAGGTTGTAGACCAGCCCGAAGGCCCCCATGGCCACCAACCCAGGCAACAGGGACACCCCCAGGTTGTAGCCCACGCTGGAGGCGACTCCGGTCAACTGGGTCAGGAAGGCCATCATGAAATGGCCGAAGTAGTAGTAGCTGATCGGATTCCCCGAGAGCCAGGGGTCCTCAGGCGGGAAGAACCGGCTCTGGAGCACCGCGTTCATGAACCCGAAATCCATGGGCTTTTCGGTGTGGTTTATGGCGGGGACCTCGGAGACGATACCCAGCCACATCAGGAAGAACCCGATGAACAGGAGTTCGGCGGCCACCAGCATGGGCCAATTCTGGCGCACGAAGTCCTTGATTTCCGCCAGGAACCGGCGCAGCAAGAAGGCGCTGGGGACGGCGGCCACGACGAGGATGAGGATGATGGTTAGCCGGGTGTTGGGAGCGATATGGGACAGCCCCAAGACCCAGAGGACGTATGAGAAGAAAACCATGGCCGCGGGCTTGGCCAGGGTGAATCCCCGGTCGGGCAATCGCCGGAACAGCACGAATGCCGCGGGAAGGGCCAGGATGCCCAGGGCCTGGATGGCGATGTACCAGTTCAGAGCCTCTAGCACGGCTTGTCTATCGAGGGCCGGCGACGGCCGGGCCGGGTTGGGTCTGGCCGGACTGGGTTTGTTCCCAGGTGGTTGGTCCCGGGTGGATTCGTGTGGACCGGATCAGGAGACGGGGGCCAGCAGAGATTCCACGAAATCCCTGGTGTCGAAGGGGGCCAGGTCCGAGACGCCTTCGCCGGTGCCGATGAACAGGATCGGCATCCGGAGTTCCTGCTTGATGGCGAGGACGATGCCGCCCCGGGCCGTTCCGTCCAATTTGGCCAGGAAAATGCCGGTACAATTCACTGCTTCCTTGAATGACTTGGCCTGGGCCAGGCCGTTGAGGCCGGTGGTGGCGTCCAGGGTCAGGATCACCTGATGGGGCGCGTTGGGTTCCAGACGGGCCAGGACCCGGTGCACCTTGCGCAGTTCCTCCATCAGGTTGGATTTGGTGTGCAGCCTGCCGGCGGTGTCGATGATCAATATGTCGGCGCCCCGCGCCTTGCCGGCCTGGTAGGCGTCGTAGGCCACCGCGCCGGGGTCGGCCCCCGGTTCATGGCTAATAACATCTACGCCGATCTGTTTCCCCAGGATCTCCAGTTGCTCGGCGGCGGCGGCCCGAAAGGTGTCCGCCGCGCCCAGAAGCACCTTCTTGCCATCCTGGGTGAAGTGGTGGGCCAGCTTGGCGATGCTGGTGGTCTTGCCCACTCCGTTGACGCCCACCATCAGTATCACATACGGACTAGTCCCCCCAGCCTCATCCATCCAGAGAGATTCCGCGTCTTCAGGCTCCATGCCGGCCACCAGTTTATCCTTCAGCGATTCGAAGACCGCTTCGCCGGACTCCAGTCCCCGCTCCTTCACCGTGGCCCTCAACTCGTCGATGATGCGCAGCGAGGTGTCCACGCCGACGTCTGAGGAGATGAGTATCTCCTCCAACTCCTCCCAGACCGCGTCGTCCAATTTGGACGAACGGAGCACGCCGAGGATCCGCCCGAACCACCGCTCACGGCTGGGTCTCACCGCGTCCTGGGTGTGTTCTATGTTCGCCTGGCGGTCCCGTTTGAAGAATCTGAGCATCTATGTTCCTGGCGTCCTGGGCGTGGGTATTCCCGGGCTGCTTTGGCCTGGGCGGCCCGGGCGGCTTAATCAACTTGATCGAATAATGGCTTAGCTAGATACGAGGCATGGACGGGGATGAAGCGGCGGGCTAGTTGTCGCCGGCCAGCGCGGCCAAGGCAGCCCGCGCCGCGGCGCCCTCGGCTTCGGACTTCTTGCCGCCGGCGCCGGTACCCACCACCTGGCCATCGACCAGTACCTCCATGGTGAACACCGGACCGTGGTCGGGTCCCTTGCTGCTCACCAGACGGTAGGTTGGAGGGGCCAACCCCCGTCCTTGGATCGTCTCTTGGAGGAGGGACTTGGGGTTCTCCGGAGGCCGGCCCGCCAGTTCGGCCTGGGTCAGTTCGACGTCGATCAACCGGAGGATGAATTGGCGGGTGAATTCGTTGCCCTGGTCGATATAGACCGCCGCCACCAGGGCCTCGAAGGCCGCCGCCAATACCGAGTCTTTCTGGCGGCCGTTGCTGGTCTCGACGCCCCTGCCCACGAACAGATAACTGCCCAGGTCGATGCGCCGGGCTATCTGGGCCAGGGTCTCGCGGCGGACCAAAGAGGAGCGGGTCTTGGTGAGTTGACCTTCGTCGGCGTTGGGGAAGCGGCGGTAAAGCTCGGTGGAAACGGCCAATTCCAGCACGGCGTCGCCCAGGAACTCCAGCCGTTCGTAGGACTCGGCAGGGTCCAGGCCGTTCTCGTTGCAGTAGGAACGGTGCACCAGGGCCAAACGGAGCAGGCTGGGGTCCTTGAAGGAGAACCCCAGCACTGATTCAAGATCCCTGATGGAGGCCCTGTTTGGGGCGCTTTTGTCTCTAGATGACCCCATGAGGCCATGGGGGCTGGGGCCGCTTGATCTCGCCGACGTGTTCGAACTGGCTCATGACCTTCGTCAACGTCTCGTAGATCTCCGCCGCCTGTTCATCGGGGGGAATGAACATCTTCAAGAAGGTGGCCTTCCCGTCCCCGAAGATGAAGGTCGGCACGCCGAACGCCCCGTACTCCTCCACGGCGATGGTATGGGACTTGCCGATCTCTTCCAGCAGATCGGGGTCCTTCTGGTCCTCGCGGAAACGGGCCATGTCCAGACCCGCGGCGACGGCGGCTTCTTCCATGACGGCCGGGTCGGTCAGGTCCTTCTTGTCTTCGTGCCGGGCCCGGAGCAGGGTGATGAAGAAGGACTGGAACGCCTCTTCGCCCTGGCGCTTGGCGGCCAGACCGGACATATGGGCCAGGAAGGTGCGATCGGTGCCGTCTTTGACCTCAGGCTGGTCCCAGAGTTTGACGTTCCCGTCATTGTTGTCGCTGTTGACCTGGGCCAGAGAGAAGGGTTGCCAATCGACTTTGATGGTCTTCCCGGTGGACTCTTCAACCTTCGACAGCCACACGGCTGCGTTGTACACGAAGGGTCAACGGAAATCGTAATAGGTGGTGAATTCGGCATCAGCCATTTTGCTACCTCCCGGTGTGTGTTGGTTAGCGTGGCTTTGCGCACGTTCAGCCCGTGCGCACGATTGGATTGTAGCCATCGGCTCACACGTTGTCAAAGTCCATCAGGCGGGGCTTTCTTGGGCTTTACACCAATCCTTTCCGGGCCGGCTCACGCCTGAGTTAGGAGCCCGCCATGCTATAATTTTGGCTCTGGTCCTCGCTTTGAATAGGAGGCATCTACGCCTGATTCCCGGCCTAAATCCACTTCGGTCCGGATCTCTCTGGACCGAATCTCCAGAGGCGTCGGCGGAGGCCGCTTGGCGGTGTTCCGGTCCCTGCGCCGCCGGGCCACCGGCGATGGGCTTCCGGTCTACCTGGTGGGAGGTCCGGTGCGGGACGCCGTCCTGGGCGCTCCGGTGAAGGACCTGGACTTCGTCTTGCTGGGCGACGCCCTACCTTTGGCTGAGGAGCTGGCCCGCGAACTCGGCGGCGGGGTGACCACGCACCCCAGATTCGGCACCGCCACGGTGGAGATAGATGGCGACCGGGTGGACGTGGTCACTGCCAGGAGCGAGACCTACCCCTTCCCGGGTTCCCTCCCTGAGGTTACGGCCAGCAGCCTCGAGGACGATCTGGCCCGGCGGGATTTCTCGATCAACGCCTTGGCGCTGCCCCTCTCCGAAGACTCCCCTGAGGTGATCGACCCCCACGGCGGCATCCAGGACCTGGAAAGCAGGTGGGTCCGCACCCTGCATCCCGGCAGTTTCACCGACGACCCGACCCGGATGCTGCGGGCCGTGCGCTACCAGCAAAGGCTGGGTTTTAGTCTCGCTGAGACCACCTTGGCCGAACTGAAGGCATCGTTGGCCGGAGGTCACGTAGCGGCGGTTACCGGAGACCGTTGGCGCCAGGAACTTCAAAAGATATTTGAAGAAGACCGGGCGGCGGAGATGCTGGTCCGGGCCATTGAGCTGGGAGTGCTGGCGGCGGTCCATCCCGCGTTGTCGGACCGCCAAGCCCTGGACCTTCTCGCCGCCCAGCATAGCCCGGAGCCAGCGAGCCCCGGTCCAGCGAGCCCCGGTCCGCCGAGCCCCGGACCAATGGACTATCTGGCGGCGCTGACGGCCTCCCTGGCCGCCGCCGATGGAGATGCGGTGAGCCGCCGGCTGAACCTGCCCGCCGCCTGGGCACGGGTGGTACGTGATACCATTGCTCTCAGAGAAATGGCGCCGGCCCTTTCCGGTCCGTCAGTCAGCCCCTCGGCGGTTTGCCGGGCGCTGAACGGACTGGACCCTGCCGCCATCGCGGCGTCGGCCCGGCTCTTCAAAGACCCTCAGGTTGCCGGGCGGCTTCGCCAGTACCTGGAGGAGTGGCGCATGGTCGAGACGGCTTTGACCGGCGGCGACCTGCTGGCGATGGGCGTGCCCCCCGGTCCCAAGATCGGCCAGGTTCTCCGGGAGTTGAACTCGGCGAAACTGGACGGCTTGGCCGGCAGCGAAGAGGAAGAGCGGGCCCTGGTGAATCAGATTATCTCGAGAGGGAGTTGATCTCCGGACAATGGCAGAACAGATGGGCACTCCCGAGAACCTGGAAACCCCCGAGAACGAATTGGAATCCTGCGTCATCTGCGACGAGGCATTGGACGGTATCCAAGAGACCTCCTGTCAGATGTGCGGCGGAAAGTTCCACCAGCCGTGGAGCCAGGACAGCAACGTACCCCAATGCGGCCGCATCGGCAGCCACGAGGACGCCATGGCCATCGTCTTTCTCTGCGATGACTGCTACTATGGCCGCCGCCCATAACGGGGAACACCGCCCCTGACCGCTCCCCGGTTCCCCAATTTCAAGATTCTGAAAGCTGACGGCTGACCCCCGTTGAAAGCTCGTCCCCAAGGAGAACTCGGCCATGCAAGCAGTGTATATCGAAGCCCACGGCGGCCCCGAGGTCCTGACCTACGGCGAGCGCCCGGAACCCCAGGTGGGGGCGGGCGAGGTCAAGATCAGGGTGAAGGCCACCGCGCTCAACCGCCTGGACCTCTACACCAGAGACGGCGGCCGCGGACTGGAGCGGGAATTTCCGCCGCCCCTGATCCTGGGCGGAGACTGCGCCGGCGAGATCGCGGAGGTCGGCGACGGTGTGGCCGGGTTCAAGCCCGGCGACCGGGTTGTGGTCAACCCCCGCCTGAGTTGCATGCAGTGCGCGCCGTGCCTGGCGGGACAGGACGACCTCTGCCGCCGCTCCCAGTTCTTGGGCAGCGCCATCGACGGCAGCTACGCGGAGTTCATCTCGCTCCCGGCGGCCAACGCCCACCTGCTGGCCGACAGCGTGTCCTTCGAGCAGGCGGCGGCGGCCCCCACCACCTACCTCCCAGTCTGGAACATGCTGGTGCGGCGGCTGCAACTGAAATCGTGGCAGACGGTCTTGGTGCTCTCGGCCTCCGCCGGCGTCGGCACCGCCGCCATCCAGGTGGCCAAGGACGTCATCGGCGCCAAGGTCATCGCCACCACCAGCACCGCCGAGAAAGCGGCCAAGGCGACAGCCCTAGGCGCGGACGTGGTGATCAACTACAAAGAAGAAGACATCCGGGAGCGGGTGCGGGAGATCACCGGCGGTGCGGGCGTCGACTGCGTGGTCGACCACGTCGGGGCTGATTTCTTCGCTCAGGCATTCGCCTCGCTGCGGACCGGCGGCCGCTACGGAATCTGCGGCGCAACCACCGGCCTGCGCACCGAGCTGCACCTGGGCCAGTTATTCAGCCAGCAGAAAGAGATCTACGGTGTCTACATGGGCACCAAAGAGGACATGCGGGAAATCGTGGAGTTGATGAACCGGGGCACCGTCAAACCCGTGGTTGACCGGACCTTCCCCTTAGCCGAAGCCGCCGCCGCCCACAGATACATGGACGAGACCAGCTTCTTCGGAAAGTTGATACTGACGCAGGAGTAGCGGTAGTTCCCTAAAAAGCCCAACGCCAAAACGTGTAAAGATTCCCTCTCCTGTCGCGCGTGAGAGGGTTAGGTTGAGGGCCGGCGTTTCTGGGAGACTCGCTTCGTTGTGGAGCGGTGGTTCGACGGGCTCACCACGAACGGACGATAGGCTCACCACGAACGGACGCTGAACTCACCACGAACGGACGATGAACTCACCACGA
>JACZXN010000041.1 GCA_022571575.1 Chloroflexota bacterium
GGGGCCGGCAACCTACAGATGCTGGCCTACGGCATCATCCCCCAAGCCATGCCCCAGTTCCTGACTTACCTGCTCTACCGCTGGGAGGTGGTGATACGCACCACCGTGGTGGTGGGCTTCGTCAGCGCCGGCGGGCTGGGCCGTGAATTCAGGCTTAGCCTCAGCTTCTTCCAGTACACAGACGTGGCCCTGATCATCCTCTGGTATCTGATCTTGGTCGTGGCAGTGGACCTGCTGAGCGCCCTGCTGCGCCGGATGGTCAGAGCGGCCTAAATGGTGACCGGGTAGCTGACCTGGATGACCTTGTTGTCGCGGAGGCCGTCGAAGTAGGGTTGGGGCCGGTCTGGGTTCTGCAGCCAGCGGCGGACGAAGTAGGCGCACAGGTTGGATAGCTGGTTGCCCATCGAGTGTTCCGGGTCCACGAAGCAGATGTTCTGCATCAAGCCGGTGGCGTCTATCCCATCGTCGGAACGCAGGAACTCAGTCATGAATCCGGGTTTTACGGAGGTGCCGGTCTGGGCGACGACCAGAGCGAAGTTGGCGATGGGTGCGCTGCCGTCCATGATCTCGTCCCCGGATAGATTGGACATGTTGAGCTCGTCTAAAAACATGGTGAGGGCGAACAGAAACTTGCTCAATACGGGCTCGGTTGGGGAGTCCCACAGCATGCCGATGGGTGAATCGCCGGCTGCCTTGGCTGCGGCGAATTCCTTTTTGTCGATGTATGAGACGACAACCGGGGTCTCGCGGCGCACCATGATGTCCAAGCAGTCTTGGATCAGCTCATTCCTCTTCAGCGGCGGCCACGAAGCGAAAAAACCCAGACCCTGATAGACGTCAACCGGCCGGATCTGGGTGGGTGCGCCCGGCTCGCCCAGGGGAGCGCCGAAATGACGCCGGCAAAGCGCGCTGAACTCCCCGTTCATCGAGATCGATTGGCTCTCATGCACCAGCAATCCGGTGTAGACCAGGTGCGGCTGGGAAGGGTCGGCGGCACTTTTGCCGGTGGACCCCGATTCCCCGACGTAGGTTAGGAACATTCTCCCGTCTCCAAAACAAACGCCGGAGGCCGCGTGCCCTCTGGGGTCCGCTCCTCTGGCGTTCTTTAGAAATAACCGAGTCCCCCGATCTGGGCCGGGCGGGACTGTAAACGGCCCGTGGCCCCGTGACCTATTCCTCGGCGGCCTCTTCCGGCTCCGCGGCTCCGCCTTCCTCCAAGCCCTCTTCCCCTTCCACGGCCTCGGCAAACACCTCTTCCGCAACCCTGGGAAGTTCGATCCGGGCCACCAATTCCTCGGAGTCGGTGAGCAGGGTGGCGTTGCCAGGGATGATGAGGTCGGACGCACGGATCACCGAGTCGGGTTCTTCCATGACCGCGAGGTCCACTTCGATCTGCCCGGGCATCTCGAGAGGCAGGGCCTGGACGTCAGCGGTGCGGAGTTGCTGCATCACGGTGCCGCCAACGGTGCGGGCCCCCGGAGACTCGCCGGTCAAGATGATTGGGACCTGGGCGGTGACCGGCCGGCTTACGTCGGCGGCCAGCAGGTCTACGTGCAACAGATCGTCTCGCCTGGGGTCCCATTGAATCTCCCGGGCGAAGGCCAAGTGCGTGCCGGACTCGCCTTGGATGGTGATGTGGATGGGCGTGGCGCCGCCGGCCTGCGCTAGCACATGGATCAACCGATTGGCTTGGCACTGCAAAGACCGTGGCTCCATCCCTGGGCCGTAGAGGTGCACCGGCACGATGCCGGCCCTGCGCAAGCGTTTGACCTTTTTGCCGGTCAGCTCCCGGGGGTCTAATTCAATCTCGACTGCTTTGGTGGTCATGGGACGATGGTCTCCGGTGGTGTGAGCACTGCCGGCCCCTGGTGATCCCTGGGGAAAAGCGCTCAACAAATGGTTGCACGAGAAGGTTATTCGTAGCGGTCTAATAATAGCACCAGACACCCGGAAAGTGAATGCCGTGTCTGGCGCGGCGCTCTCTTGGGCGGCGATTCTTGACACCCGGTTTATCATGGATTTGGACTCTGACCGGAGAGGAACAGATGGCGTCGCATTCACTTGGGCTGTCCTTGCACGAAGCAGCGCGAAGCATGGGCGTGCCCTTTACCGAGGAGAATGAGCCAGAGGACCGAACGGTAAGGGCCAACGGCCTGAATTTCCATTATCTGGAATGGGGAGACCCCGCCAACCCCACGGTGGTCATGCTTCACGGGGTTTCGCAGCAGGCCCACAGTTGGGACTTTGTCAGCCTGGCCCTATCTCCGGCTTACCATGTTATCGCCCTGGACCAGCGAGGCCACGGCGACACCGACTGGGCATCCGATGGTAACTACTCCCTTGACGCCATGCAGGCGGATATCGACGGTGTCATCGAGGCCTTGGCGCTGAAGGACTTCAATCTGATGGGTCACTCCATGGGCGGGCGCAACAGCTTTATCTGGGCGTCGCGCCACCCGGATACTCTGCGGTCGTTAACGATCGTGGACACCGGCCCCGAGACCCAACGCAGCGGTCCGGACCGGATCCGCCAGTTCCGGGAACTGCCCAACAACCTGGACAGTTTTCAAGAGTTCGCCGACCGGGTTAGGGAATATACCGGGCGGACTGAAGAACAGGTCTTGGGGGCGCTCAAGTACAGTATCCGCCAGATGCCCGACGGCAAATGGGCCTGGAAATGGGACCCGGAAACGCGCAACCGCGGCCGGGGCGACCCCGTTTGGCCCACGGAGCGCCTGTGGCAATGCGTCGAGGCCGTGGACTGCCCGTCTCTGGTGCTCCGGGGCAGCCGCAGCGACATCTTCGCCGAGGAGACCCTGGCCAAGATGGGCCGGGTGATGACCGACTGCACCACGGAGACCATCAGGGACGCCGGACACCTGGTGCAGGGCGACAATCCAGTTGATTTCATCGTCGCGGCCCAGGGTCTCCTGTCCCGCGCCAACGGGTAGCCGGTTCTCCCCTGATGGGTTTTCGGGGGCTTTTTAAATGACCAGCCGCGGGACCAAGACGCCGAGGCCGAATCCGATGCCCGCGGAGACCGCTCCGATGCCCAGGATCTCCAACCCCTGGAGCAGCGGCGAACGCTGCACCAACCGGCCCTTGCCCACGCCCAGGAAGAACAGGCCGGTGAGGGCGGCCGCGATGGAGACGCCGATGGCCAGCCCGCCTTCCAGGAAGAAGTGGGGCAGTATGGGGATAATGGCCGCCAGGATGAAGGCCACGCCCATGGCGAGGGCGTCTTTGATGGGGCTGGTGGTGTCGTCGGGACTGATGCCCAGTTCCTTCTCCAACAGGGTGCGTAGCCACAGGTCCTTGTCCTCGGCGATCTCGTCGGCCAGGCGCCGGGCCTCTTCGTAGGTCTTGCCCTCGCGCTGGTAGAGAACGACCAACTCGGCCAGCTCCTCCGCGGGGTTCTCCTCCAACTCCCTGGCTTCCCTGGCGATCTCGGCCCGCTGCACGTCCTGTGCGGCGCGGGAGCCCAGGAATGCTCCAGTGGCCATGGACAACATCCCGGGGAGGGCGGCGGCCAGGCCGGCCACCTGGACGATGTTCTGATTATCCACCGCTATGGCCACTCCGGTGACCAGGGCCACGGTGCTCAGCAGACCGTCCTGGGCCCCGAACACCACCTCACGCAGGCGGCCCAGCCGGGCGACGCGCCACCGCTCCCGGTCGATCTCCGCAGCCGCGCTGACGTAGGTCTCCATGGACATGCCGTCGACTTCGACCTGAAGTGGGCTGCCCGCAGTTGCCACGGGAGTGCGTTCCGGGGCCTGCACCTCCGGCTCGCCGGCGGCGGCGATCGCGGCCGTCTTGGCATCCAACCGTTCGAGCGCGTTGGTGAACACCTCCAGGTGGTGGCGCTCCCGGTCCATGGCCAGGGCGAAGGAATCGGCGGCGTCCTGGCGGCCTTCGTCCAGCGCGTCCTGGATCATCTTGGGGTACATGGTGCTGTATTCTTTGGACTCGCCCTCGGTCACGGTGCGCAGGTTGACCGAGGTGGATTTGAGGTTGCCGGCCACCCGCAGGTGGTTCATGCCGTGGATGGTCTCGGCCCCGGCCACCTCCTGAAATACCTGGGCAACTTCGGGGTGGCCCTCTTCCAGGGCCCGGTGGGCGTAGGCGTTATATTTCAAGTAGGCCAACGCCTCGGAGACGATGGCCGACCAGAGGTTTCTGTCCGTCTTTGACATGGACGGGGAATCTGAAGCCATATCGGTGTCCTTTCCAGGTTCTGTGGGGCTGGTAAACGGGCGCTGCCAGGCACGATCAGGCTCGGATCGAGGGCCCGATGTGGCACGGGCAGCACAGTCTATTTTATCAGGCGGCGGGGAGGAACCGGTTGGAAAGGCCGGAGCAGATTATGGAAATCGGGTTTGGCGGCTGCGGGTTCAGCCGCCACCGGTTCAGCCACCAGATGAAGCGTGGTGGGCGACCATGCGCCAGCCGTCGTCGTAGCGGGCGAACACGTTGGTGGCGAAGGTGCTGAAGTTGGCGGCTCGCCCCTGGACCACGCTGGTGATGCTCTCCACGCAGGTGACGCAACCGAAGTCCCCCTGGACGATCACATTCAAGTAGCGGACCTGGAACTGCATCAGGTTGGCGTTCTCGAAGATGCGGTCCCAGCTCTGGCGCACGGCCTCCCAGCCGACCAGGGGGGTCCATCCGGGGTGGACGCACATGGCCCGTTCTGAGTTCTCCCAGACGCGGTCCATGGCGGCGATGTCCAGGGCGGAGAAGGCGTCGTAGAACCGCTGGTTGGCGGCCTTGATCTCCTCGACGGTCTCCGGTTCGGGCTGGGTCATGTTGATCTGCCTTCGCCCCGTCGTTTAAGTTTTCCGGCCGGCCCGGGTGGCCCAGTACTCCCAGGCCCGTTCCTGGGAGGTGGGGCGCATCTGGCTGTCCGACATCAATTCAATCTCGCCGGGCGACAGGTATTTGACCTCGCCGAGACGCAGGGACTCCAGCAAGAGCCCGGCATTCACCTGGAGGTAGACCGAGGCCATCACCACCTCCCGTATCGAGGCGCCGGCCACCACGCAGCCGTGGCCTCGCATCAACGACACCCGGCGGTTTCCCAGGCAGCGGGCCAAGTCCCGGCCCTGCTCCATGGTGGTGACCAATAGGTTGGTGTCTTGGAAGTTGTCGCGGATGTCCCAGACCGGCATCTCGGGCCCGGTCAGAGCCGCCAGGTGAAACATGGGCCGCAGCGGCGTGCCGGTGACGCTGAAAGGGACCACCATCGGCGAGTGGTTGTGCACGATGGCCAACACGTCGTCCCGCGCCTGGTAGATGCCGCCGTGGATCGGCCGCTCCGAATACATGGCGCGGCCTTGTTGGTCGATGGGGTCTCCCTCCAGGGTGTATTCCATCAGGTCATCGATGTCCACCAGATCAGGGGCCCGCGACTGGGACAGGATGTACCGGTCCGGGCGTTCCGGGTGCCGGATGCTGACGTGGCCGAAGGCGTCAACGACGCCCTCCCGCGCCAGTATCCGGTTGGCGGTGACCAGTTCCTCCAGTTGTTCGTCGATGTTGTTCATCAAGAAATTCCCAATGCTAATAAAAGGACCGGGAAGAGCATACCCCTTCCCGGTCCATCGCCGATTCACCAATTACTGAACCGCTCGTCCCATCGAAACGCGGCTGAGCCGCTAGTGCATGGGGGAGAAGGACGAGGGGACCATGATCTTGTTCTCTTGGTTCACCAGCCACTCCCGGGTGGGGGGCGGCCAGTGGGGATTCTTGGAGGCCTCGGCGCGGATGCGGTTCCGCTCTTCCAGGTCGCTGTAGGGCCAGATGTGGACCCATTTGTTCAGTCCGCCGATGTCGGTGTACATGGCGGCGGCCAAGGGGGAGTACTCCTCCCGGTAGGGTATGGCTTCCGCCCAGATGTCGATGACCTTGCTCATGCTGCCGGTCTTGTAGGTGTAGGACCGCATCTCGTAGAGGGCGCCCAAGGCCTGGTCTCCACCCAGGGGCCGCATGAACGGCGCGGGGATGAAGATCTCCGACTGCATGCTGACGTACATGTCCGGATCATTGGGCGGCGGCCAATGGTCGTCCTTGGCGGCCTCAGCCCGGATGCTGTTGCGTTCTTCCACGCTCTCGTAGGGCCAGACGTGGATCACCTGGTTCAGGGGGCCGATCTCGGTATGCCAGAAGGCTCCCAGCTTGGAGTATTTCTCGCGGTAGGGCAGGGCGGCGCCGAAATTCTCTTCGAACTTGGCGACGCTGCCGGGTTTCAGGGTATAGGTACGCACTTCGTAGATCATGGCGGCTCCTCTCCGGGCAGATTGTTTTTCGGTCGATCGCTTGTGGTGGACCGCTTTCTGGCGGTTCGCCCAGGCTCGATCGCACACGGGCGTGAAGTACCGCCCAGTGTAGCAAAACTGATTTGCCGGGGCAAACGGGCTGCCGCTACTGGCCCGCCTGCTGGATAACCACCCTGCCGCAATGCTTCTCCGCCGTGTGGAGCAGTTCGATATGGCACTCGGACGGGCTGCCGATGGTGCAGATCACCGCCCAGAGGCCGGCGCGGGTCTCCCGGTCCAACTGGGATATGACCTCCTCGGTGTTCCTGCCGTTCAGCGTCAACTCGGCCCCGCCGGCGAAATTCCGCACGGCGTCCAGAGCTTCGGGGGCTCCCGCCACGTAATCGGCGTGTTTCAACAGGCCGATGGCTGAGACGCCCAACTCGGAGGGCCCTTCAGGGTCCAGGGCGAGGAAAGTCACGGTTCGTTCCTTGGACGAGAAGGCCTCGACGTATCTGCGGGTCTCCACGATCTGCCGGGCGTGGGTGGTCTCGTGCCCCGACGAGCGCTCCACCAACTCCAAAAAAGTGAGGCCGGGAAAGGAGTTGTGGGGGTTGGGCGGAGTCACGGGTTGGGCCATGCGCTCTTCGGTCAGACCCGCCACCAGCGTCCGGAACCGCAGGAAGGTCTCGTCCAGGTGGGCAATGTCCTTCTTCAGTTTCTCCTCCCGGCTGGTGAAGGGAGGCAGCATGTCTTTCTTCCCGGAGGCGATCAGTTCCAAAGCCTCCACGTACCCCTCGGCGTCCAGATGGTTCACCACCTCCCAGACCGACCACCGGGAGCCCAGGAAAGCGTCGTCGGGGTCGATCCCTTCCAGAGCGTCGTGGAGCGCCTTATGCCCCGCGTCCAGCCGCTCCAACACCCTTGCCCGCCGTTGGAGGAGTATCAATTTCTCTTTCGCCCTCATTCTCCCTCCCAAAGCTTGGCCCCATCCGTGAGGTCATTCTAAGGCCAGGACCCCTCCGGTGGAAGAGGCGTCAGCCGTCCCAAAAAATCCAATTTAGTGAGAATCCGCGGTGGTACAATTTTCTTGGACCATTATGAGCGAAGCTAGAAACAGAACGGCCACTCCAGCAGCTGGTCTCAATGGGGAGTGGCTCTCCATGGACCGGCTGCGCAACCTCCTGAACGTCAGGCGGTCCGGCCCCGGCGGCCCGGCGTCGTCCGTATACCTGCGGCCCGGAGACACCGCCGCGTCGTCCGAATGGCGGGAGCGGCTGGCCCGTTTGCGCGGAACGCCGGAGGAGAATGGATGCGGACTGGTCGGTCTTCGCGCCGGGGACCGGGCGCTGGTCATCGCGCCGCCCTTCCCGGTTGCTGAAAGCAGCCAACATGAGAGTTGGAACGAGGAGCCGCTCTGGTCCCTTCTGAACACGGACCGTCTGGTGGGCGTGGTGCTGGTGCGCCTGGGCCGCTACTCGGTCGCGGTGTACCGGGGCGGGGAGCTGGCCACATCAAAGACTGACTCACGGTACGTGAAGGGCAAACATCATGCCGGGGGAACGTCCCAACTCCGCTTCACCCGCGTCCGGGAGGGCCAGATGCGGCGGTTGTACGTGAAGGTGTGCGAAACTGTCCGCGCCCAGTTCGAACCGCTGGCCGGAGAGTTGGACTATGTGGTCTTGGGCGGAGAAAAGTTCACCCTGAACGGCTTTTTGAAGGTCTGCCCACGCATGGAAGAATACAAGAACATCACGCTGAAACGAAGATTGAATATACGGGACCCCAAGCGCGACACCCTGGACGACCTGGGGAGCACCCTCCACGAGAGCCGGGTCTGGGGCCTCGATTGGTGAACGTTGGTGGTGAAGATTGAGCGACGCTGAACCGGGTACGAATGATCCGCCGCAGTTTATTGAGACGGAACCCGTGGTTCGAACCGGGCCTCGCCCGTGGGACAGCGGCCTGGGCGGCTTCGACGTCGCCGGCCCGCTGCTGGAGTTCGACCAGGTCCGGGAGCAGATCGCCGCTTACACTCACACGGTTGTGGGCGGTGAGCGGGCCAGGGCGCTAACTCCCACCAGGGACCTGCTGGAGATCGCCACCCGGCTTCAGGAGACCACCGAGGCCCGGCATTATCTGGACCAGGGCGGGGGCCTGGAATTTGGGCCGGACCAGGATTTCCGGGAGTTGGTCCAGCGCGCTCTGCTGGGCGGACTGCTGCGGGGCGAGGAGCTGTTCCTGGTCAGGGAGCTGCTCCGGGCGGCCCGCTACGACCGCACCGAACTGGGCCGCCGCGACGACATACCGCTCCTCACCGGCGTCTCGGAAAACATCCCCGAACTGGGCGACCTGGAGCGGGCCATCTCCGGCGCCATCAGCCCGGCCGGGGAGGTGCTGGACAACGCCAGCCCGGTCCTGCATAACCTGCGGCAGGAGGCGCGCCAGGCCCAGAACCGGCTCAACGACATAATGGAGCGTAACCTGCGCCGCCTGCAGCGCGCGGAGGTGGTCCAGGAGCCGTTGATCACCCAGCGCAACGGACGGATGGTGCTGCTGATCAAGACAGAGATGCGGTACCGGGTGCCGGGCATCGTCCACGACGTGTCCGACAGCGGGGCCACGGTGTTCGTCGAGCCGATGCCGGCCATCAACATGGGCAACCGTTGGCGGGAGGCCAGGCTGGCCGAGGAAAGAGAGGTGGAGCGGGTGCTGCGCCAGTTGTCCGGCATGGTGGGACTGTCGGGTGAAGACCTGCTGCTGACCCTGGACCTGATG
>JACZXN010000042.1 GCA_022571575.1 Chloroflexota bacterium
GCTCAGGACGACCGGTTGGGTGAACCACCTCCTTCGGGGAACAGATCGCCCAGACGTAGCGGCGGGTTTAAAATCCGCCCCTACCCGCGTCAACCAAGCCCCGGTTGTTGAACCGATTCACCCCGGTACCGTTCGTGGGGAGCCCCGTCGAACCATGGGCGCGCCCAGGCCTTCGGCAAGCTCGGGACGAGCGGAGGCGTTGGCAGTTAGTTCGCCCTGTCGCCTTCGTGCTGGCGGTAGCGGTTGACTATGGGGAGACGGCGGTCCTTGCCGAAGGCGCGGTGGGTGATCTTCACCCCCGGCGCGGCCTGGCGGCGCTTGTACTCGTTCCGGTCGACGGCCGCTATGACCTGGCGCACCACCTGGGGGTCGAACCCCTGGGCCACCATGTCCCGGTAGCTGAGGTCGTCCTCCACGTAGGCCTGGATCACCGGGTCCAGCACCTCGTAGGGCGGCAAACTGTCGGCGTCCAGTTGGTCCTCCCGCAGTTCGGCGCTGGGCGGTTTGTCGAGGATGGCCGCGGGGATCACATCATCGGCCGTCCCGAAAGACCGGCCCTGCCGGTTCCGCCAACGGCACAGCTCGTAGACCGTGGTCTTGGGCACGTCCTTCAGCACCGCGAAGCCGCCGGCCATGTCGCCGTACAGCGTGGCGTAGCCCATGGCCATCTCCGACTTATTGCCGGTGGTGAGCACGATCCAGCCGAATTTGTTGGACACCGTCATCAGCACGTTGCCCCGCACCCGGGCCTGGACGTTCTCCTCGGCCACGTTGGCCTCGGTGCCCTTGAAACGCTCCGCCAGCATGTCGGTGAAGGCCTGGTGGGCCGGCTCGATGGGCACCTCCCAAAGGTCCAACCCCAGGTTCTCCGCCAGCTTCTCGGAATCGCTGATGCTGCCGGCGGAGGAATACCGGGAGGGCATGGTGATCCCGACCACGTTTTCCTTGCCCAGGGCGTCCACGGCGACGGTCGCGGTCAGGGCCGAGTCCACCCCGCCCGACAGGCCCACCAGGGCCTTGGTGAATCCCGACTTGCGGAGATAGTCGCCCGTGCCCAAAACCAGGGCCCGGTAAATCTCTTCGGGCCCCTCCATCCCGGCCGCCATGGGCGGGTTTTCCAGGGGCGTCTTGCTGGCGGCAGGCGACTTCGATACCGTGATGGTTTTGGGCGGACCGACCGCCTCCACGGCGGCGGCGGCCGCTCCCGGCGGACCCTGCTTCCGCCGGGATGGATCATCCGCGAATTCCAGGTCGGTTACTATCAGTGATTCTTGGAAGGCGGGTCCCCGGGCGGCCAGTTTACCGGCGGCGTCGTAGATGACGCTGCCGCCGTCGAAGACCAGTTCATCCTGCCCGCCAACTGTGTTCACGTAGGCGACGGCGAGGCCGTGGTCCAAGGCACGCTGGGCGATCATCTCTTCCCGGAAGGACCGTTTGCCGGCGTGGAAGGGCGAGGCGTTGATGTTGACGATCAACTCGGCGCCGGCTTGGCGCTGGACCGTGGTTGGCCCCACCGGATACCAGATGTCCTCGCAGATGTTGACGCCGATGAACACCCCGCCGACCCGGTAGACCGGGCAGACCGAGCCCTTCTGGAAGTAACGTTCTTCGTCGAAGACGCCGTAATTGGGCAGGAAGATCTTGTGGTAGGTGTCCACCAGCTTGCCGTCGTAGCACAGAGCGGCGGCGTTGGTGATCTGGGAACCCATGTCGTCGGGCTCGGGCCGTCGTTTCAGTGAAACTATGTTCACGTATCCCAGGACCACGGCGATGCCCTGGGAGGCTGCCGCCACCCTTTCCATGGCGGCCACGTTCTCGGTGAGGAAGGAGGTCTTGAAGAGCAGGTCTTCCGGAGGGTAGCCGGTGGTGGCCATCTCGGGGAAGGCGACGAGGTCGGCCTGGGCCTCGCGGGCGCGGTCCAAGTAGTCCAGGATCTTGGCGGTGTTCCCGGGGATGTCCCCAACCGTGGGGTTGATCTGCGCCAGCGCCAGGCGGAAGGTCCGTGCCATCTATTTCCTCGTGTCGGCCTGAGCCGAGTATACAGACTTCCAAATGGACATGCCAACCAATATCGAGCCTGGCGACGGGGCTACGCCTGCGTTACCATGCCTGCTTAAAGAAAGCCCGAAACAGGGCCGGTGGTGGACAATCGTTGCCCGCCAACGCTAACATTCCGTCGTGAAGCCAGGCGGCCACGGCGCGGCCACCGGTATCGAGTAGCTCAACTGAGGAGAATAACCATGGAATACGCCATCAACCACGTTCACATCAGGGCTGCGGACCCTCGGGCATCGGCTTCCTGGTATGAGAAAATCTTCAACGCCAAGGTGGTTTCGGAGCGCGAGGTCATGCCGGGCACCATCACCATCGGCATGCAGGTTGGCGGTCCAACGCGGCTGAACATCTCTTCCCAGCCGGAGGGGTCCTCCCCGGAGAAGGCCGTTGCCGAACTCAACCGGCTGGGGCTGGAACACTTTGGGTTCCACGTGGAGGACTTGGAAGCGGAGATGGTCCGTCTGGAAGCCGAGGGCATCCGCGTCGTCCTGCCCCTGACCGTCACTCCCCAGGGTATCAAGCTGGCCTATATCGAGGGCCCGGACAACGTGCTGATCGAATTGGTGCAGGCCGCGCCTAACTAAGCCGGGCCCCGGAAAAATAACCCAATCAGCAAATCAATCAGATATCAGATGGAAGGTTTATTTCGATGCCGCAAAAGATGACCGGGAAGCAGGCCCTGCTGGAGATGCTGAAAGCGGAGGGCGTGGAGCACATCTTCGGAAATCCGGGCACCAGCGAAGCGCCGATCATGGACATGCTGGGCGATTATCCGGAGTTGAAATACTTCCTGACCCTGCAGGAAAGCGTCGCCATGGGCATGGGCGAGTCCTACGCCAGGGCCACGGAGAAACCGTCTCTGGTCATGCTCCATGTGGACAGCGGGCTGGCCAACGGGATCGCCATCATGTTGGACGCGCTCAATACGGGAACGCCCATGGTCGTGATGTCGGCCAACTACGATGCCCGCAAGATCAACGAAACGAAGACCGATCTGGCGGAACTGGTGCGGCCGGTCACCAAATGGTCGGTGGAACTCAACCTTCCGGACCAGATACCCTCCGCCATACGCCGGGCCTTTATCGAGGCCAATAGCCACCCCAAGGGGCCGGTGTACGTGGGCTTCACCGCCAATGCCCTTGAGGGTGAGGCCGAGATGAACATCGTGCCCTCCAGCAAGGTGCACGACTCCTACGGCCCCGATCCCAAGGGCATCGAAGAGGCGGCGATCCTGCTGATGGCCGCCAAACAGCCCATGATGATGGTGGGCGACCGGGTCTCCGAGGACCATGCCAACGACCAAGCCGTTGAGCTGGCCGAACTGCTTGGGCTCCCCGTCTACCAGTCCCGGGGCGCGGAGGTCTCCTTCCCGACGACCCATCCCCAATTCTTCGGCAACCATACCCTCAGGGTCGCCAGGGGCAGAGAGCTTCTCGAGGAGATGGACCTGGTCTTGGCCATCGGGATGGACGCCATGGACGAGCTGTTTTACTGGGGGGACGTCATCCTGGGCCCGGGGACCAAGTTGATCCATATCGACCCGATCCCCGGCCGGGTGGGGCGGTCTGAACCCACCGACGTGGGCATCGTCTCCCACTGCGCGCTGGGCATCGAAGAGTTGATCCGCTCCGTGAAGACCCGTCTGACGCCGGCTTTGGAGCAAGAGATCGAGGTCCGCAAGGCGGAGGTCGTGGCGGAGGCGGCGGCGAAGCGGAAGGCGTTCGACGACTCGGTGTCGGCCAGATGGGACGACAAACCGATGATTCCAGCGAGGATGATGTCGGAACTGGCCAAGGCCATACCGGCCAACGCCATCGTGGTGGACGACGCCATCAGCAACCGGGCCACCATGCGCCATTACTTCCAGGGCGAGAAACGGGGCGACCTCCGGGCGTTTCGAGGCCAGTCCATCGGCGGTGGGATCGGCGCGACCATGGGCACTCAGATCGCCAACCCGGACCGGCCGGTGTTCGGCATAATCGGCGACGGCAGCGCCATGATGACCATCCAGGGGCTGTGGACGGCGGCCAACGACGACATACCGTGCATCTTCGTCATCTGCAACAACGGGATGTACCGGGTCTTGAGGGTGAACTTCGAAGTTTACCAACGGGAGATACTGCAGCAGAAGGAATCGGCCGGGGCCAACCTCCCGTTTTCGGATTTCCCCACGCCCTTCGACATCTCGGCCATCGCCGCGGGCATGGGCGTCCACGGCGAAAGGATAACCGACCCCGCCGAGATCGCCCCGGCCGTACAGCGGGCGATCGCCTCCGGCAAACCGGCCGTCTTGGATATCGTCATCGACGGGTCCCTGTAGGGGGGCATCGCCCAAAAACTGTCATTCTGAGGCGTCAGCCGAAGAATCTCGTTGCTAACATACCAGCGCTGACCGAGAACAACGAGACCCCTCGCTACACTCGGGGTGACAGAGGAGGACGTACATGAAGCGACACTACGCCATTTGTGCCGCTTTGAGGCAGCGCCCTGGAGCAGGTCCCCGCAGGCGGAGGTTACATTGGATATATTCGAGACCGTCGTGGCCAGAGCGGCCGGAATCTCCGCCGAGAGTCCCTTGGCCGGCGTGCTGTCGGGACGCAGCGACATCCTGGAGTTGACGGAGAAGTCCCATGACGCCGCCATCCGGCCCAGGCAGCCGGGCGGGCTGACCCACTCCGAGCGGGCCGCCCTGGCGTGCCGTATCGCCAGGCTAAACGACGAGGCGGCACTGGCCCAGCATTATGAAAACCTGATCGGCGGCGGCAACCAGGCCATCGCCGATACGGGGTTCGACGGCGGCGGGGATCCCCGGCTAAAGGTGATACTCCGGCACACCGACCTGGTTGCCGTCAACCCAAAAGAGGCAGTCAGCGGCGATATCGCGGCGCTGAAGTCGGCCGGGATCGCCGAGGCGGATATCGTCCGGCTCTCTCAGCTCATCGCCTTCGTGAGCTACCAGGTACGGGTGGTCGCCGGCCTGAGACTGATGGCGGAGGTCTCATGAACCAGCCGGTGAAGGATTTCACCGCCGTCGTTCCTTTCTGGAAGCCCCGGGTCACGCCCGTCGAACTGGAGCAGGCCACGGACGAGCAATTGGAGGCCATGAAGGTGACGGTCTCCAACACGTCAATCGGGGAATACACATTGGTTCTAGCCCATGACCCTGAAACGTTGCAAGAACGCACGCCCCTGTTCAACGGCATCATGTACAGCCGGGGCGGTCTGTCCCGTCCGGAGACCGAGTTGGGAGCGGTGGCGGCCTCGGTGGTCAATAAGTGCATCTACTGCGCCGCGGTCCATGCCAACCGGTACAACCAACTGACCAAGGACGAGACGGTCATGGAGCGCATCTTTGCTTCTACTGGAAATACGGATGAAAATACGGACGGTGGTGAAGACGCCGACATCGACGCCCGCCAAAAAGCCTTGCTGAATTTCGCCACCAAGCTGTCAAAGTGCCCGTCCGAAGCCGGTCGAGAGGACGTGGAACGTCTGGTCGAGAACGGACTTGGCATGGACGAAGTGCTGGACCTGGTGTTGGCGGCGTCCCTGTTCGGCTGGGCCAACCGGCTGATGCATGTGTTGGGTGACCCCATGCCCCAGGACTAGGTTGCCCGACCATATGGCTCTTACTTCCACCGGCCCAGCCGGCACCAAAGACGTCGTCCAGCGGAATTGGGCTTTGCCTCATAAGTGATGATAATGACCCGTGGCAATGCTCCATGTAGACCGCCCTCTGTCACCCCGAGCGTAACGAGGGGTCTCTTTGTTCTCGGTCAGTGCTGGCGCTTTGGCAATGAGATTCTTCGGCTGACGCCTCAGAATGACGGCTCTGAGGCAGGCCCGCAAAGACGGAGCGCGCTCCTTTGAGCTTCGAGGGACTGCGTGCCCGGTTGTCGCGGCGGCTGCCATTTTATTACGGCTGGGTGATATTGGCCGCCGCCTCCGTGCCCAGCTTCGGCGCCCGGGCGGTGATGGCGGTGGCCACCCTTTCGGTCTTCGTGGTGCCCATGACCGACGAGTTCGGCTGGTCGCGGGGTCAGTTCTCCGGCGCGGTTAGCCTGGGCGCCCTCTTCGGGCTCATCGTTTCACCCTTCGCCGGGAGACTGGTGGACCGTTACGGCTCGGGGGTGATGCTCTCGGCCTCCTCGGCGGTGGTGGGGCTGTGCGCCATCGGGCTCTCGCTGATCTCTCCGGTCTGGTCCTTCTACGCGCTGTACGTTCCGGGCAGGGCGGTGTTCTCCAGCCCCCTGGAACTGGGCACCTCGACGGCGGTCAGCAACTGGTTCATCCGCCGCAGGCCCATGGCGCTGGCCTACATGGGGATCATCCAGGGCATCGGGCTCACCATCTTTCCCGTCATCGCCCAGGTGTTGATCAACGGCTGGGGCTGGCGGACGGCGTGGCTGGCCCTCGGGGTCTTCACCATCGGCACGGGTATCGCGCCGGCACTGGTGCTGATGGCGCGGCGGCCCGAGGATATGGGACTGGAGCCCGACCCGGAAAAAAACGGTCAGGCCGCCGCCGGAGGCGGACCATCCAGCAGCGGGATTCCCGGCGGCGAGGTCTCGGTCGTGGAGCGGCGCAATCCCGCCCGGCACGCCGAATCCAACTACACGGTCCGGCAGGCATTGGCCACCAGGGCATTCTGGGTATTGACCATATTCTCGGTTTTCGGCTTCGTGGTCCAGGCCGGGGTCAGCCTGCATCAGGTGCCCCATTACATCGGCCAGGGGGTGCCCACCCACCTGGCGGCGTTGACCGCCAGCACCTTCGCCTTTGGACAGGTGCCCGGAGTGTTCTTCTGGTCGGCCCTGGCGCGGCGGGTCCCGCTCCGGTACCTGCTGTCGGCGGCGGCGGCCACCATGGCCGTTGGGGCCATCGGCACCGGGTTCAGCAGTTCGCTTTCCGCGGGAATACCCATGGGTTTTCTGCTGGGGTTCGGCGTCGGCGGCCTGCATCTGCTACTGCGGCTCACCTGGGCCGACTACTACGGTAGGACGCACCTGGGGAGCATCCGGGGGCTGACTCTGCCCGCCCAGATCGGCGGCCAGGCCATGGGCCCCATAATCGCCGGGTTCATGTTCGACGCAACCGGCGGCTACGTAATGCCGTTCACCATCTTCGGAATCATCGTGGCCGTCGCCGCGGTGATGGTCCTGACCGCCACTCCGCCCGGTCCCCTGCCCCAGAGCGGAGGCTTGGTGCAGCCGTCGTAGGGGCGCGGTCCCGATAGAATCGGGATGCCCCTACGACGGCTGGGCCTTGCGGCTGTACACGGCGAACATGGGGTCGTCGGGCGGGCTGGTCTCGGCGTTTATGAAGCCGGCCTGGATGTCTTCGAAATTCTCCGCCGCCTCCATGTAGGTGCCCACCAGGTCCACCCGGCCCCGGTCGGTGGAGTTGCGCCAGATCAGCACGGCCTTGGTGGCGAACATCCGGTTGGAAAAACTGACGATGAAGACGCCGCCCGGCCTCAGGATGCGGTTCACCTGCTGGAACGTCTCGATGGGCTTGGTCAGGTACTGGGCGGAAACGGTGATGAGCACCGCATCGAATGACTCGTCGTCAAAGGGCAGGACGGGATTGTTGTTCACGTTATGAACGATGGATTCGTCCAGGTCCGGGTTTGCCTGCATCTCGACTTTGTTCAAGCCCAGGCCGACCATCCTTTTCTTGGCGTGACCCGCGGGCCAATGGGACCGCCAACTGCTCATCAGGTCCAGAACCTCGGAGTTCTCCGGGACCTGCTCTTTGAAGAGACGGCCCACGGCCGCGATGGCCCCGTCGTCGATGTGCACCACCAGACGCGGAGATTCGTAGAAGACGCCGTCGTCCTCTTCGTCCTCGCGCTGGAAATACTCGGGTGAGAGTTTCAAATCCGTGGCCGGACCTTCGTATCGGGTAACTCTGGGATGCCCCGGCGGCTTCGGCGAATTGTATCACGGCCACACGCGGCGTCTCCGTGTGGAGTTACCGGCTGGGGTGTCGGCGGGCAGCGAGCGTCTGGCGGCGCGGACAACCAGGGATTACAATCCCCGCACTCTCCATTGGATTGGAGCATGAAAAAGATAAATCAAGGAGCGAAAACGATGGCGTCGGACAACAAAGAGGAAATGCTGAAAAAGATCGCCGAGAGCCGGGGCTACACCCTGGAGATGCACCGGATCATGGCCGAAGTGGACATGGAATGGGTGACCAGTTACAACCAGTTCATCGAGGCGACCTACACCGGACAGCGGTTGTTGGACCGGAAGACCAAGGAGCTGCTGCAGGTGGCGGTGGAAGCCGCCCTCCGGGCGGACGTCGACCAGATCCAGGCCCACATCCGTGTGGCGATCAGAGAAGGCGCCACGCCCATGGAGGTGCTGGAGGCGATGCAGTGCGTGATCATGCCCATGGGCGCGTTGGCCTTCAGACGCGGCCTCCAGGCCTGGTCCGCCGAGACCGGAATCGGGCTGGAAAAGTAGGGGCACAGCCTCATTCCCATTGGACTGCGCCCTATGCATCGGGTCAAGAAAACCCGGCTTAGCCGGCCGGTTTCTGCCAGTTGACCTTGTTGGTCAGGGTGCCGATATCGTTGATGGAGATGGTGCAGACGTCGCCGTCCTTCATGTTCTCGGTGGCGCCGTCGGTGCCCATCCACAGGATGTCGCCGGGCACCAGGGTCAGGTACTGGCTCATCTTGCTGATGTAGGTCCGCACCCCGAACAGGGCCGTGGCCACGTCGTACTCGCCCACCACCTTGTCGTTGACCTTGATGACCACGTGCAGGTCGTCGGGGTTCAGGCCGGTGACGATCCAGGGGCCCATGGGCTTGAAGGTGTCGGTGTTCTTGGCCCGCCACATGGTCCGGTCGCCCCGCTGCCAGGTGCGTTCGCTGACATCGTTGCCGATGCTGTAGCCGAGCACATAGTCCAGGGCCTGCTCCTCGGTGACGTTGCGGCAGGTCTTTCCGATGACCACCACCAGTTCAC
>JACZXN010000043.1 GCA_022571575.1 Chloroflexota bacterium
AGCAACGGGGACCCGCCACCGTGGTTCCAGACCGGGCGGAGCCGGCGGCGGCCCCCAAGGGCGATGTCCGATGAGGGCGGCCAAACCCCCGCCCCATTTCCGGGACGGCTGCTGATCTCTTTGACCAGCGAAACCCGGATGATGGTGGAACGGCAGGACGGCGGTTGCACCGATGGCGCGGCGTTCGTCGAACCGGTGACCTATTACCGATGCGCGGCCCGACAAACCGGGCAACATCGTTATGTCGACTGGTCCCACGGGCATCGCGTTATATTACATAACCTATCTTGTGCGAACCAACCTGTATTTCTGTTTGCTCCCCCGGGCCTTCTTCGCTGTTTCCACGCCTGGATATCCCCCTCCACGATGCTCATCGCGCTGAGAGCCCCATAGCGCCGTTTTTAAGCCCTTTCCCAGCCTCACAGCCGTCTCAACGGTTTTCCTCCCCCCTTTTTCCGGTGAAAAACCGCCGTTGACCGGCCGGATTACCGCTGGCCAGAATTTAGTTGTTCAACAAACTTTCAATGGGAGAAAAGCATGGCCATCTCCGGAACCATCAAGGTCACCGCGGCGGGGACCTCGGTCCAGGCCGCCAACAAGGGAAACGCCAGGTCTCTGGTGTTCAAGGCCCGCAACGACAACACCGGCACCTGTTACCTGGGCGGAAGCGACGTCTCCGCCACCGACGGCATGTCCCTGGTTCCCGGCGAGTCCATCCAACTGGAGCTCAGGGACGCCATCTCGACGTCCCAGTTCTGGGCCGACGCCGCCAACAACGACGACCAGATCGACTTCATAGGCAACGCATAGGGAATCAACGGGCTAAAAAGTTATGTCAGGTGAGAAAGCTCCGGTTATGGGCGGCCCAAACCCCTGCTAACGCCCATGGCCGGTGCCCATCGAATTCACAACCGTCAAGGGGCCCTCGATGGCAATGAGCATTTCCTCGATCTCCCGCAGCAGGTGGTCCAGGTTCCACCCCTTGGCGGCCGAGACCAGAATGCCGGACTGGGCTTCCCCCGCGGGCGGGCCATTGGGAGTTTTGACATCCTCTTCGCCGGACCGCTTTGAAGGGCTGCCCGATGGGTTGTTAGGCAACAGGTCCATCTTGTTCATTATCAGCAGCCGGGGCCGGTCCTCCAGTCCCAGGTCCTTCAGCGTTTTCTCCACCACTCTGGTCTGCTCCACAGCTTTGGGGTGGGTGACGTCGATGACGTGGAGCAAAATGTCCGACTCATTCAGTTCTTCCAAGGTGGCCCGGAAGGCCGCCACCACGCTGGGCGACAGTTTTTGAATGAATCCCACCGTGTCGCTCAATAAAAGCGGCGCTCCGGAGGGCAGCCTGATGCGCCGGGTCACCGGGTCAAGGGTCGTAAATAGCTGGTCGACGGCGGTCACCTTGGCTTTGCTCAGCGCGTTGAAGAGGGTGCTCTTGCCGGCGTTGGTGTAACCCACCAGGGTCGCCATGGGGATGGTGGACCTCTTGCGGCGTTCCATGTGGAGGTTGCGCCGGCGGCGTACGCCGGCGAGTTCCGACTTGATCTTCTGCAGGCGGTTGCGCACCAACCGGCGGTCGGTCTCGATCTGAGTCTCGCCGGGGCCCCTGGTCCCGATGCCGCCGCCCAGCCGTTCCAGGTGAGACCACTGGCCGGCCAGCCGTGGCAGCAGGTATTCGTGCTGGGCCAGTTCCACCTGTAATTTGCCCTCGTAGGTTGAAGCATGCTGGCCGAACACGTCCAGTATCAGGGCGGTCCGGTCAATCACCTTGCAGCCCAGCTCTCTCTCCAGGTTTCGCTGCTGGGAGGGGGTGAGTTCGTCGTCGAAAATCACGGTGTCGGCTTCCAGGTCGGCGACCATCTCCCGTATCTCCTCCACCTTGCCGGAACCGACGTAGGTGGGACCGAGACGGTTCGCCCGCTGGGTAACCGTGCCGACGACCACCGCTCCGGCGGTGTTGGCCAGGTACTCCAGTTCGGCGAGGGTGTCTTCCAGAGACCAAGGGTGGTCGCGGCGGTTCATCTCCAGCGCGACAAGGACCGCTTTTTCGGGTTCGGGCTCTACGGGTATGGAGCGTTTCGGTATGGGAAATACCCCTCTATTCAAGACCGGGTCCGCGGGTAAAGAACCGGGTCCGCGGGTATCGGCCGTTTGATCATGCCCCCTTGGGCGGGGGAATGCTCCAGGACTCCAGACGCTGGCACCCCTTCTCTATCTGCTCGTCGGGAGTGGTCAGGGACAGGCGGATGTAACCCTCTCCATACTTGCCATAGCTGGAACCGGGAGTCACCACGACGTCCAGCTCTTCCAAGAGCAATTGGGCCATCTCGGCCGAGGTGTAACCCTCCGGGATCCGGGCCCATATGTATAGGCTAGCACGGGGAACGGCGACGCTCATACCCATGGCCTTGACGGCTTTGACCACCCGGTCGCGGCGGCGGCTGTAGGCAGCCACGTTGTCGGCGACGCAGTCCTGGGGGCCGGTCAACGCCTCGATGGCCATCTCCTGGACCGCCTGGGGCACGCCCGAGTCCAGGTTGGCTTTGATCTGGAACAGGGCCTTGATCATCTCGGCGTTGCCCACCGCCATGCCGATGCGCCAACCGGTCATGTTGTAGGTCTTGGACAGGGAGTGAAATTCCAGCCCGATGTCCCTGGAGCCGGCCACCTCGAGGAAGCTGATGGGCTTGTATCCGTCGTAGCCGATCTCGCTGTAGGCGGCGTCGTGGAGCAGGGCGATGTCGTTCTCCCGGCAGAAGGAGATGGCTGAAACGAAGTCCTCTTCGCTGGCCACGGCGCTGGTGGGGTTGTTGGGGTAATTCAGCCACATCACCTTGGCGTTGCGGGCCACGTCGGCGGGGATGGCGTCCAGTTCCGGCAGCCAGCCGTTCTTCTCGTACAGCGGCATGATATGGCTCTCGGCCCCCGCGAACATGGTGCCCACGCCGTAGACCGGATAGGCCGGGTCGGGGATCAGGGCGATGTCTCCGGGGTCGAGGAAACAGAGGGCGGCGTGGCCGATGCCCTCTTTGGCGCCGATGAGCGGCAGGACCTCTTTGTCCGGGTCCAGTTTCACGTTGAAGCGGGTGTCGTACCACTGGGCGAAGGCCCGCCGCATCTCGGGCAGGCCGTCGGTCTCGGGATAGCGGTGGTTGGGCGCGTGCTGGGACGCGGTCAGCAGCCGGTCGATGATGGGCTGGGGCGTCGGTATGTCGGGGTCTCCGATGCCAAAGGTGACCACGTCGGCCCCGGCGGCGCGCTTCTCGGCGATGATCCGCGAGATCTCAACAAATGGATAGGGCGACAATTTTCCCAGCCGGTCCGAAAATTTCATAATCTCGACTTCAGTTCTCCCCGTTTCGAATCACCAAGGGTAGCTTCATGCCCGTTCGCTTTCACTTCCGAATATGCTGGTCCGTGCGCTGGAGCGCCTATTCGGCTTTCGCTGCGTGGACTACTTTACACCCAAGGCAAAGACATGACCATTTTAAGAGTGTTTCGGAGTTTGGCAAATGGGCTCAATGTCTGAACGCCCGGTCCCGGTTGACCGGGACGCGGTCTGGGAATCAAGAAGCCCCCGGTGTCGTAGCCGGGGGCTTTTTTGTGGCGAATCAACCGGCCCTATCTTTGTTTAGGGCTTTTTGAACGGGTTATTATGATTCGGCGATGCCTGGGTTACCTGCCTAACACCTGCCTCTCTCTACAATGGCTTCGCAGGATATGGCGGCCGTGACCTCAACGCTGCCCATCTGGGTGAAGGGAGTCATGAATTCATCTACTTTTTTACTATCCCCGGCTTCCATGATCATGTGCAGGGTGTGTTGCGATTCCGCCCCAACCTTAGCTTGAATCTTGATCCCGAATTTGCTTGCGTTTACCTGGTCGATGAGCGAAAGAAGCATCTTGCCCTTCTCTGGGTCTCCCGCCGGACACGACTCTGGGCTATGTTTGGCAACCACGATGAAAAGGGACATCTTTGTATCTCCTTTACTTGTGTTTCCAGATCGAATCGATCATCCCGGACATGGACCCCTGAAATCGAAGAGAATTATAAAACGGCATCCTGAGCGCGTCAATCGGCTTCCGATGACGACCTCAGTCCAGATGATCAGAGCCGCCAGATAGATACCTAAGTCCATTCCCCGCTGAATACTTCCTGCGCCGGTCCTTCCAAGTAGACCTCTCCCTCGCCGTCCCAGTCGACCTTGAGGGTGCCTCCGGGCAGGGTTATGTCAACCGTTTTTTCGCTGTGTCCGCAAAGCATGGACACCACGGCGATACCGCAGGCCCCGGTGCCGCAGGCCAAAGTCTCACCTGAGCCACGTTCCCAGACGCGTGCGGTCAGGTGGGTGGGACTGACCACGTTGACGATCTCGAAGTTAACCCGTTTAGGAAACATCGAGTGGTGCTCCACCTTGGGCCCGATGGTGTGCAACGGAAAATCGGCCACCGGCGTGTCAATGAAGGTGACGGCGTGAGGGTTGCCCATGGAAACGAAATTGAGCGGCAGATCGTGTCCTTCCATCTGGAACGGATAGTTCAAGACCGGTCCCGGCCCATATTCGCCGGACGAATCCAGTTTCGATTCCAGCTTCGATTCCAGCTTCACGGGGACATCTTCCGGCTTGAAGATGGGCGGGCCCATGGAGACCCTGGCGCCGGTGACCCGGCCGTCCTCGAACAATGGCACGATGTGCCGGATGCCGGCCAAGGTCTCGACGCTGACCGAGGCGGCCGAGGCCGAGACGATGCCGCGGTCGATGGCGTATTTCACGAAGCAGCGGATGCCGTTGCCGCACATCTCGGCCTCGGACCCATCGGCGTTGAACATGCTCATCCTGAGGTCGGCCACATCGGAGTCCTTGATCAAGATCAGGCCGTCGCCGCCCACACCAAAATGGCGGTCGCTGATCCGGCGGGAGAGCTCGGGCCAGTCACGCTGATCGGAACGGGCATCGACGTAAACGTAGTCGTTTCCCGCGCCGTGCATCTTGGTGAATTTCATGTCTGGGCTCCTAGTGAGACAGGACGCTCATTGTACCACAGGGTTACCCTCGGACAGGTACGCGGAGACCAGTTCGGCGGCCCGTTCCAGCACCGCTGATTGGGCGGGGTCCAGCCAGATTATCCGGGGGTCGGACGGCTTGAACCAGGTGTATTGACGCCGGGCCAAACGGTGGGTCTTGGTCTTGGTGCGGGCGACGGCGTCTTCCAGTGACAACTCTCCCTCCAGGTGAAGGCCCAATTCCCGGTATCCGGGGCAATCCAGCGCGCCCCGGCCCATGGGGTGGCCCGCTTGAGCCAGCCGCTCCACTTCAGCCAGGAAACCCGCATCCATCATCGCGTCCACCCGGTCGTCGATGCGCCGGTAGAGGGCTTTGCGGTCCATGGTCAGGCCGATAACCAGGTGCTTTCCGGTTTTGGCAGGCTTTTGAACCAACTCGGAGGGTTTTTGGCTGGTGGCGTGGTAGATCTCCAACGCGCGCACCACCCGGCGCACGTTCCGGGGGTCCAGGGCGTCGGCGCGGGCCGGGTCGATCTGCCGCAGCCGGTCGTGGAGCGCCTGGACCCCGTTTTCCGCTGCCTCTTTCTCCAGAGACGCCCGAAATTCCGGGTTGGGCGGAACGGCGGGCACGGTTTGCCCTTCCAGCAGGGCCCAGATGTACTGGCCGGTGCCTCCGGCCACGATGGGGAGCTTGCCTCTGGCGGCGATGTCCGTTGCAGCCTGCCGGGCCAGAGGCAGAAATGCCCCAAGACCAAAATATTCCGACGGGTCCAAGAGGTCCAGGAGGTGGTGGGGAGCCTGGGAGAGTTCTTCCGGGGTGGGCTTGGCGGTGCCGATGTCCATGCCCCGGTAAGCCTGGCGGCTGTCGGCGTTTATGACCTCGCCGCCGAAGCGCCGGCACAACTCAACGGCCAGGCGCGTCTTGCCCACAGCGGTGGGGCCTACGATTGCGATCAGGGGTGAGGCGTTATGGAGCACGTTATGGGCGGACGCTCTGTAACGCTAATCATTACACCTTGGAAAAGTCGCGCTCCCAGGTTTTGGTGTCAACGTCATAAGAAAATACGTAATATTCGGTCTGGTCTACTTCGCCCTTATCGACAGCACCTATCTCGGCCAATATGTCGAGTATGTGGGAAAATTTCTGCGAATTGCGATACGGAACTTCGGCACCTAAGATCAATTCCTCAAGTTCTCCAGTCGAGTAGGCAAGATCGCGATGTTCTGCCAACAACCGAAAAGCTTGGCGCATCCACTCTTCGCCCTCGTCATCTATTCCTAATTCAAACTGGCGTTTTGATAGCGGCATTCCTATCGCTCCGTTCGAAATCCCAACCTTCGCTGCATCAAATTATACCATCGTTGGTTTTCGATCTCCCTCATTCGGACCCTATCCCGTTGGACGAGGATTTCAAGTGCCCGTTCCACCTCAACTAGCGGCGCCTCGCGTTTATCTTTCTCCATCAGTAACTGCTGGACCTCTTCCGCGCTAAACCCAAGGTCTGGGGTGGCGGCAAGTATTCGGACAACCGGAAAAGTCAGGTCAATTCGACCTTCCTCTAGCTCCTCCCTGCTAATCGGCACAACTCATTCCCAGCCTAAGTCTTGGCGGCGGCGACGGCGGCGGCAACCTGGAGGAACTGGTCGGCTTGGAGCGCGGCTCCGCCCACCAGTCCGCCGTGGATGCAGTCCTGGGCGGCGAACTCGCCGGCGTTGCCGGGATTCATACTCCCGCCGTAGAGCAGGGAGATGTTGTCGGCGGCGGCGGAGAACAGGCTGCGGAGGGTCTCAAAGATGGCTCCGCCCATGATCTCGGCGGCGGTCTCCGGCGTGGCGGCCTGACCGGTGCCGATGGCCCAGATGGGCTCGTAGGCGACCACCAAGTTGGAGGCGTCGCCAACCCCCTCCAATCCCGCGCGGACCTGGCCGCTGATAACGTCCGAGGCCCGGCCCTGTTCTCGTTGCTCCAGGGTCTCGCCGACGCAGAGGATCGGCTTGATTCCGGCTGCCTGGGCCGCCCTTACCTTGCTGTTGACCGATCCGTCGGTCTCGCCGAACAACTGGCGGCGTTCCGAGTGGCCCAGTATCACGTAGTCGCAGAGGCCCCGGAGCATACCCGGCGATACCTCGCCGGTGAAGGCCCCGGATTCCTGGAAGTGCATGTTCTGGGCGCCAACCCTGATCGCCGAGCCCCGGACGGCGTCGCTCACCGCGGCCAGGGAGACGAAGGGCGGGCAGAGCACAAGTTCGACATTTTCAACACCGGGGGCAGCGGCGGCGCCGTCCCTCACCCCGGCAGCCAGGGCGGCGGCCTCCGCGACGGTGGTGTTCATCTTCCAGTTTCCAGCGACGACCAGGTCTGGCATCAGCCTAACTCCAGTTAACGGATGGGCATTGGTGCGCTTCGAGAATACCAACTCCAGGGGATTCCAGTTTTATGGAAACCCGGTGAGCCGGCTAGGGGCCGAATTTGGTCATCTTGCCGGCGTGGGCGAGCCCCAGCACCATCACGCTGGTGGCCGGGATGCTCCCGATGGCCCCCAGGGCGCAGGCCTTCTCATCGAAGGTGGGCACCCCTTGGCCTCTGGTCAGCTTGGAGTGGAGCAGGAAGGGCACCGGGTGCCAGCTATGGGCGGCCATGATGGCGGGGGTGGAGTGGTCTCCGGCGATCATCAGAACATCAGGTTCCAGTTCACGTATGGCGGGGATGAAGGGGTCCAACTCCTCCAGACACCTCACCTTGGCGTCGAAGTCTCCGTCCTCTCCGGCGGCGTCGGCCGGCTTGTAGTGGATGAAGAAAAAGTCGTGTTTGTCCCAGTTCTCCCGCAGGGTATCCACCTCATCGGCGAAGGTGCGGCCGGTGGGGATGACCTTCATCCCGGCCACTCTGGCCAGACCCCGGTACATGGGGTAGGCGGCGATGGCCGCCGGGTTCAGCCGGTAGACCTCACCCATGGGTGGCAGCGATGGCATCTGGGCGAACCCGCGCAGCAACAGCATGTTGGCCCGCTCTTCTTCAGAGATTAACTGCGCCGCCAGACTCACGAACTGGTTGACCAGGGCCGCCGTTTTCTGGGCTTCGGGCTTCAGCGGCTTCGCCGCCAGGGCAATGACGCCGGTGACTTGCGGATCGGTCTCAGTCACGGCATCCGACAGGCCCACACCCCGCATCCGCAGCACGAAGCGGTAGTCCTGGACAGGAAAAACGTCCACCTGCACGCCGGTAAGCTGTATCCGGTCCAGCCGTTCGCAGATGGGGGCGCTGAGTTCGGTGGGGATCCGGCCGGCCCGGCGGTCGAGCAGCAGACCATCGCCGTCAACGGTGCAGAAGTTGCCCCTGGCGGCCACGTCTCCCGGCGCCAGCTCCACATCGATGCCCAGGGCTTCCAGGGCGCCGCGGCCGATCTGATGCTTAAACGGGTCGTAGCCGAAGAGAGCCAGGTGGCCGGGCCCGCTGCCGGGGGTCACGCCGGGCAACACCGGAGTCGTCACCCCGCAGGCGCTCACACCGGCCAGGGCGTCCAGGTTGGGAATGTGGGCGGTTTCAAGTTCGGACTTGCCGGTGTCCGGGTGGGGCAGGCCGCCCAACCCGTCGGCAACCAACAAAACTATCTTGGACGGCGTGGCGGTGTAACAATCTCTCAGTTCTTCAACGTCGATCACAGTCTATCCCTCTGCAATTTGGGCGCCATAGGCACGGTGTACTCCCTCACCCTACAGCTTATCACCCTGGGCCGCCTGCCCGTGCTTCCCCAATTGGAATTCGCCTAGGCGTCCGGCAGGGCCGCGATGCCGGGCAGTTCCTTCCCTTCCAGGAACTCCAACGACGCCCCCCCGCCGGTGGACACGTGGGTCATCTTCTCCATCAGGCCCAGTTCTTCCACCGCCTCGGCCGTGGATCCGCCGCCCACCACGGTGGTGACCCCGCTCATCCCGGCTATCGCCTCGGCCACGATGCGGGTGCCCTGACTGAACCTAGGCAT
>JACZXN010000044.1 GCA_022571575.1 Chloroflexota bacterium
CGACCGGCGCTGGAGAGATCCGCCAGGGGGACGACGGACCCCCTGGCGGTCTCTCCGGCCGATATATGCGCCGTGCCCTCGCCGGCCCAACCCTCTTCCCGAGAGGAACGGACGCCGCAAGTCCCAATGACCGGCGAGCCCCATCGACCGGTTAGCTGGGCGGACCGGCGGATCAGTCGTCGCCGTAGGCCGGCAGGGCGTGCTCCGAGATGTCCAGCCCTTCTAACTCTTCCTCTAGAGTTGCGCGGACACCCATGGTGACCTTGAGGAACAGGAACAGCGCGAAGCCGGTCAACAGACCCCAGGCCAGGACCACTCCCATACTGATCAGTTGGGACAAGATCTGTTTGACGTCGCCGGCCACCAGACCCTCCACGCCGTTATTCCCATTGGCGAAGATACCCACCGCCAGCAGACCCCAGAGTCCGGTCACCCCGTGCACCGAGATGGCGCCCACCGGATCGTCGATCTTCAGGACCCGTTCCATCAAGATCAAAGAGCACATCATCACCGGCGCCGCTATGGCCCCGATGGCCACGGCGGACCACGGCTCCACGAAGGCCGCCCCAGCGGTGATGCCCACCAGTCCGGCCAACGCGCCGTTACAGGCGATCAGGATGTCGGTCTTGCCGGTGCGCACCAGCCGGATATACAGGGCGACCACCGAGCCGGTTGCGCCGGCCAGCAGGGTGTTGACGGCGTTCAGGCCGATGGAGTCGCCGGTGTTGATGTTGAACCCGAACCAGCCAAAGAACAGGATGAAGGTCCCGATGACCACGAAGGGCACGTTATGCCCCGACAGTACGTTGGCGGTGCCGTCCCGGTTGAACTTGCCGGTGCGCGGCCCGACCACAACCGCGCCGGCCAGGGCGACGAAGCCGCCCACCGCGTGCACCACTCCGGAACCGGCGTAGTCCGCCGCCGCCGGCAGGTCGATCTTGTCCAACGCTCCCAGCCATCCTCCGCCCCATACCCAGTGGCCGTAAAGCGGATAGATGATTGCGCCGATGATAAAGCTATAGGCCAGATAGGCCTGAGTCTTGGTGCGCTCCGCCACCGCTCCGGCCACGATGGTGGCCGCGGTGGCCGCGAAGACCATCTGGAAGACAAAATCGACGTAGGTCTGGCCGTCGGCCGCGTCGGTCAGGAAGTAATTGGTGTTGCCGGCGATACCGGCGGCCGACGTTCCCCACATCAGGGCGAAACCGAAGGCCCAGAAGGACAACGACGCGATGGCGAAGTCCATGAAACTCTTGGTCATGTAATTGGTGGTGTTCTTGGCGCGGATCAGCCCGGCGCCAAGGAATGCGAACCCGGCCTGCATGAAGAAGACCAGGAACGCGGCGAACATCCAGATCACGTTGGCCCCCTGATCCAGTTTGTCCGCATCCGACGTTATGTCCTGGGCGAAAACCACGCTGTACCCGGTCATGATCGCAACTGCCACCAGCCCGGCCATGGCGAAGGGCAGTGTCCTCCGCAGCAACCGGGCGCCGTTGGATCGTGGCGCTGTCTCGACTAGCATCTATGCCTCCTTGTCCCCAAAGGGGTTTCGGATGCTAGTCTAGGGGCCGGATATTTCCAGGGGGTTACGTAACTGTTACACGGTTGTTTCCAGTTTGTTAACCCTTTGTTACGAACGCTACGAAAACCGGCCCAACCCGGCCCCCGGCGGTCGCATATGTCCATCAGGAAACTGTGGCTCACTCCGGGTTTTGACCGGCGGCCAGCGTTGGCGGTAAAGTTCATTCCGTTATGAACGGGCCGGGTGACCTGAGGTGATTGGTTTCAAGGCGATGGCGTTTGGGATCACTGGAACCCGGGTCCCAGAATTACTCCAGACAAAAAAGAAGGGCTGCAGAAATGCAGCCCTTCCGAATCGTTCCAAGACCCCGGCCGTCGAGGCCGGACCTGAAGTTACTTCTCGATCGGCGCGCCCACGATGCTGCCCCATTCGGTCCAGGAGCCGTCATAGTTGCGCACGTTCTGGTGACCCAGCAACTGGGTCAGAACGAACCAGGTGTGGGACGAGCGCTCGCCGATCCGGCAGTAGGCGATGGTCTCCTTGCTGCCGTCGATTCCCTTGCCGCCGTAGAGGGCCTGCAGTTCGTCGGCCGACTTGAAAGAGCCGTCCTCGGCCACGGCCTGTCCCCAGGGGATGTTGGCCGCGCCCGGGATGTGGCCGCCGCGCTGGGCGCCTTCCTGGGGCAGGTTCTCGGGGGCCAGAAGCTCGCCGCTGTACTCGGCGGGAGCCCGGACATCGACCAGAGAGATGCCTCCGGCGTTGACCTTGCTCAGCACCTGGTCGCGGTAGGCCCTGATATTCTCGTTGGGGGCCTTGGCCTGGTAGGACTTGGCGCCGGGGTTGGCCGCGTCGGTGGTGAGGGGCTTGCCCTCGGCCTCCCACTTGGCCCGCCCGCCGTTCATCAGCTTGATCTGATCGTGACCGTAGTACTTGAGCTGCCAGAAGGCCCAGGCGGCGAACCAGTTGTTGTTGTCGCCGTAGAGGATCACCGTGGTGGTGTTGTCGATCCCCGCGGAGCCCAGCAGCTTCTCCAGGTCTTCCTTGCTGACCAGGTCGCGCCGTAGCGTCTGCTGGAGTTGGGACTGCCAGTTCCAGCCCACCGCGCCGGCGATATGCCCCTTGTCGTAGGAAGAAGTGTCGACATCGACTTCCACCAGTCTGACATTGGCATCGGTGCCGTGCTCGGCCACCCAATCGGTGGTCACCAGCGATTCCGGATGTGCGTACTCTGCCATGGTTTCCTCTCCTCTTGCATTTTTTTGCCGATCCAGCCAGCAGCGCCCAAGACGCCGATGTGCGGACGTACAGCCACCGATCCGTATCGCTCTATAATGCGTATCAGTGAACGTAGATTATGTCATAGCCCGCGCCGATTAGATTCTACAATAAGACCGGCTCATCCGCATCCCCCGGCGCCGCGGAGCATCCATATTGGTGATAGGTTGATTTAGACCGTCAACCTCCCGGCGGGATTCGCCGCTAAATGGGCGTGACAACTTTGCATTTTCAAGCTCACTCCGATAGTATTAAGTATGGTGGACCTGTAGGGTTGGGAAGGAGGAGCATCAGGGGTGAATATGGGTAATAACCGGTGGCTTCGGAACAGTTTCGTGTACCTGATGATCATAATCGGGGTGATTGTGATTTTCTACACGCTGTTGCCCAGCTTCGGGGCCCGCAGTGAAGAGCCGCTGACCACCGTGGTGGCCATGGCCAAGAACAACGACATCCGGGAGATCATCATAGACGGCCGGAAGCTTACCGTCTTCCCCAGGGGCGGCAGTTCGGCCGGGACCGACCGGTTCACCAGCCGTATCGGCGCCGACACAGACGTGCTGGGCCTGCTGGTGGAGAGCGGTGTGGCGATAGGGCCGCCCACCGGCGTGCAGGTGACTTTCAAAGGCTCCAGCGGCCTTAGCAGCCTCTTTGGGCTGATGCTGAACTTCCTGCCCCTGATCTTCTTCGGCGGCCTGATCCTATTCATGATGCGCCAGGCTCAGGGCAGCAACAACCAGACCATGAGTTTCGGGCGCAGCCGCGCCAAGATGATGACCTACAACAAGCCCACGGTGTCGTTCGACGATGTGGCGGGGGTCGATGAGGCGAAAGAAGAACTCCAGGAAGTGGTCGAGTTCCTCAAATTCCCCGAACGGTTCACTGCCTTGGGCGCCCGCATCCCCAAGGGCGTCCTGTTGGTCGGCCAGCCCGGCACCGGCAAGACCCTGATGGCCAGGGCCGTGGCCGGAGAAGCCGGGGTGCCCTTCTTCCACATCAGCGGCTCCGAGTTTGTGGAGATGTTCGTGGGCGTTGGTGCGGCGCGGGTCCGGGACCTGTTCGAGCAAGCCAAGCGCAATGCCCCTTGTATCGTGTTCGTGGACGAGATCGACGCGGTGGGCCGCCACCGTGGCGCCGGTCTTGGCGGCGGACATGACGAGCGGGAGCAGACCCTGAACCAGATACTGGTTGAGATGGACGGCTTCGAGACCAACACCAACATCATCGTGTTAGCCGCCACCAACCGGCCGGACATCTTGGACCCGGCCCTGCTGAGGCCCGGACGCTTTGACCGCCGGGTCACCCTGGACCTGCCCGACATCAGAGGGCGCATGGACATTTTGAAGGTCCATGCCGCGGGGAAACCCCTGGCCCCGGAAGTCACCTTTGATGCACTGGCCAAAGAGACGCCCGGATTCAGCGGCGCCGACCTCTCCAACCTGATAAACGAAGCGGCCATCATGGCGGCGAGACGCAACAAGAAGTCCATCTTCATGGAAGATTTCGAAGAGGCCGTAGACCGGATCATCGCCGGCCCTCAACGCAAGAACCGGGTGATCAACCCCCGGGAAAAGGAGATGACGGCCTACCACGAAGCCGGCCATGCCCTGGTGGCTTGGGCCCTGCCCCACGCCGACTCGGTGCATAAGATTTCGATCGTCGCCCGGGGCAACATGGGCGGCCATACCTCTCTGATCCCGGAGGAGGAACGTTACCTGTGGACCAAGAATCAGTTCGGCGACAGAATGGCGGTCACCATGGGCGGCCGGGTCGCGGAGCAGATCATCTTCGACGAGGTGACCACCGGCGCGAGCAATGACCTGGAGCAGGCCACCAAGCTGGCGCTGGGCATGATCAAGCGATACGGGATGTTCAGCGCGAAAGCCTACCCGGAAATGTCCTTCAGCACCGTCATCGAGAAAGCCCGAAGCGGCAGCATCGCCTCGATCGAGATGTTCGGCAACGACCTGCTCGTACACTTGGCCGACGGCTCAGAGTTCAAATCCCGGAAGGAGGATCGGTTCCTGCTTGCCAAGTTCAACGAGGACCTGATCGCGGAAGGCCTGCAACCGGTCACGATCGTGGTCAAGGATTCTCATAGTCTCGATGGACTGGGCGCACCTCGAACTTTCGGAAAAATCCAGGAAATGGTGTTCCTCGGCCGCGATATGGGTACTGAGGAAAAGGACTACGGCGATAAGCTGGCGGAAGAGATCGATCACGCGGTCACGGGCTTGATGAACAGCGCTTACGAGCAGGCGGTTGAAGTCATTAAAGCTCATCAGTCCAAGCTGGTCAGACTCGCCGAATTCCTGATCGAACATGAGACGGTGTCCGGCGAGGTGATGAACCGCCTATTCAACGCCGATGACGAAGCCAGCGGCGAGCCGGCCAACCCAGTTACGCCGCCGGAACCGGACACACCGCCCTCCTTCAATCCGTCCCAACCCCAGCCGGCGTCGCCCCAGCCGGTGCCCACCCTGTCGTCGACCTCAGGCAAAGGGGAAAGCTAGCGGGCCGCGGCGCAGGTACATCCGGAACCCCGGAAATCATGAAGGGGCTGGTCTAAGACCAGCCCCTCGTTTCTTGAGGTCCGATGCCCCCGGCGATCGGGTTAGGGCTTCGCGTCCTCTGCTTCGGCGTCATCTTGATCCCTGGGCAGTTCACGGAAATAGATGCCCCACTGCTGCATCAACCCCCGGACCTCCGGGCTTTTCAGGGCGCTGAGATCTCTGAAGAACCCGGCCAGGGCGTGGGCGGGCAGGTGGTCTTGGTCACAGACCCAACTGCGCTCCGCGGGCACCACGTAGATCAGACCGCGCTGGTGTTGGCACACGGCCCTGATCCGAACCATATCGTTCCCTGGGATTATCTCCAGGCCGGCTGTAGTCATGTGCTCGATCCTTCTTCGGTCCTTCACGGAACATATTTGCCTGGCTTAGCGGTCTGCCCGGCGCCGGTATTATACCCCGCGCCGTACCCGCATAGGCCACCCGTTCAGGGCTAAAGGGGGTAGACAACCAGGTCCGGGCAGTCCAAAGACCGCCGGAAAACGTAATGTTGGTGTGGCGCGCCATGGCAGGAGCCGGCCTGGGACCCAGAGCGGCAGTCCTTGGAACGGCCACGGCGCCTGTGGTTCGGAGAACGGCTAAGATGATAGAATCTACAGAGCTTCGAAGATAATGGGCTGTCCGGCCCTTATGAGCCCGGCCGGCGCCGTACAAAACAGGATAGGAGTAAGGAAAAGACAAACATGTATCAACCCGGAGGCGGACCCAGGACACCCGAATTAGACTTTGACCAGATCATGACCAAGATACGCGACGGCGTCGGCCGTATCTCCCAGCGTTTGGGGGGCGGCGGAATGGGGTTGGCGGCGGTCCTGATCGTGGGCCTGATATTCGTTATCTGGCTGGCCACCGGAATCTACACCACCAGCCCCGGCGAGCAGGCCGTGCTCCGCCTGTTCGGAAAAGCCGAGCCGGCTCCCGTGATTCAAAACGGCCTTCACTGGTGGTGGCCCGGTCCCATCGGCAATAGAGACGTCGTGAGGACCGACTTGGTGCGCCGCCTGGAACTCGGCTTCCGGAGCGGCGAAGGCGTGGCCGACACGCCGGTGCCCGTGGAAGCCCAGATGATCAGCGGCGACCTGAACATCATCGACGTGCAGATGGTGGTCCAATACGACATCAAGGACCTGACCAGTTTCCTCTTCCGGGTGGACGACCCCGGAGAGGAAGCCGGGTCGCAACGCAGTATCGAGCCCGGACGGCCGGACGGCCGGACCTTGAAGGACGCCACTGAAGCGGCCCTCCGCCTGGTGGTGGGGCAGCGTTCCCTGGCCGAGGTCCTGGCCGAAGAGCGCGTTAACTTGGAGATAGACACCAGGATAAAACTGCAGGAGATCATTGACGGCTACAACACCGGCATAAATATCGTCAGCGTGGAGCTGCAGAGGGTGGAGGCGCCGTCGGAGGTCCAAGCCGCCTTCAACGACGTGCTCCAAGCCCGCCAGGACAAGGTGACGGCCACCAACCAGGCCCAGGCCTACGAGAACCAGGTGCTCCCTGAAGCCAGGGGCCGGGCCGAACAGATAATCCAGCCGGCAGAGGCGTTCAAACGGGCCAGGATCGCAAGGGCCCAGGGTGAAGCCGACCAGTTCCTGTCCATCTTGGCCCAGTTCAACGACCGGTCCATCACACTGGCCAACGTGCTTCAGGACACGGACAACGCCGACGGCGACGACGACCCAACCACCGGCATCGGGCTTTTGGACGTGGCCATGATCGCGGCGCCCGACCTGGACGGAAACGGGTTCGACATACTGGTCGCCAGCATAACGGTATTGGGAGGGTCCGATTGCGCGTTCACCGCCCAGGAGGTCCTCACCACCGCGGCGACCCAGACCTGCGATTTCTCAGCGGCTTTCGCCGCGCAATCCGGCGACCTGACCATCGGCGAAGCCTTCTCCATCGCCTACTTGGGCAATGAAGACCTACTGATCCCCCAGTTCGTGGGCGCCGGGCCCTTCAGCGTCCGGCTGGGCAACCGGGCCCTGGACACTGACAACGCCGACCGCGACAACGACCCGGCCACCGGGATCTCCGCCGCCGATATCACCGTGGTGGACGGCCCCGATGGCGGAGCAGTCCCCGGAGTGGACATCTCGGTGTCGGGTTTCGACCCGGCCAACAACATCGTGACCTTCCGCGTCCAGCCTGGAGAGACCCTCCGGGCCGGCGACCTGTTCACCGTCCAGTACCTGAACCAGGAAGACCTGGCCGTTCCGGCCACCAGCCTGGTCACCCAGGAAAGGCTGTTCCTGGAGGCCATGGAGGAAATACTGCCGGTGATCAACAAGATCATCGTTTCGCCCGACGCGGAAACGGTCTTGATACTCGGCGGCCAGGGCGGGATCGTTCCGGTCCCGGTGGGACCGGCTGCCCCGTAGCCTAGCCTGTAAGTCAGCCGGGATTCAGATCAAAAAACTCCAACGGCAACCCGATAGTTACTAAGATAAAAAGGGGTCTCCATGAGGAACCTAGTCATCGCCGGGGTAGTGGTTATCCTGGTCATAATAGTCGTATCACAGAGCCTGTTCGTGGTGCAGGAAACCGAGCAGGTGGTGGTCACCCGCTTCGGTGACGTGCAGAGCATTCACACTGCGCCCGGCCTCTTCCTGAAAGCCCCATTCGTGGACACCGTCATCTCCTACGACAGACGGTTGCTGCGTATCGACGCCCCGCCCGACCGGTTCTTGGACAAGGACATCAACATCTTGGAGATCGATGTTTACGGCCGGTTCCTGATCAGCAACCCGCGTGAGTTCCTGCAGACGCTGACCACCGAAGACAACGCCCGCCGGATCCTGGCCCAACGGATCAACTCGTCCCTTCGCGCCGAGGTCGCCAAGCGCAGCCGTGAAGAGATCATCGGCGGCAACGTCGAATTGGACGAATCCGGCGCACCGGTGACCGACGACGAGGGCAACACCCGCGTCCAGCCCACCAACTCCCGGACGGATTTGTTGAACGACGTGATCGCGGCAGTCCAGATCAACCTGGCCCAGGAAGACCCGCCCTTCGGCGTCGTCATGGTGGACATCCGCATCAAGCGCGCCGATTTCCCGGTGGAGGTGGCCGGCCGGATCTTCGAGCGGATGCGGTCGGACCGTGAGAAGATATCCCGCCGGTTGCGCGCCGAGGGTGAGGAAGAAGCCCGCACCAGGAGGGCCGCCGCCGACCGGGAGGTTGAGGTCATCCTGGCCGAGGCCGACAGAGACGCCTCCCGGCTCCGTGGTGACGGCGAGGCCCAGGCCATCTCGATACTGTCCGAGTCCCTGAACCAGGACCCCGAATTCTTCTCGTTCCAGAGGAGTCTGCAAGCCTATAAGACCTTCTTGAACCAGCGGACCACGGTCATTCTGTCCTCAGAGGCCGACATCTTCAAGTTCTTACAGAGTCCCGGAATCGGCACCAGCGCCACCTTTGGCGACAGCGCCGCCGGCACCCAGTAACCGGTACTAACGCCCGGCACTCGATATCAACGCCCGGCGATTCGACGTCCCTCGTCCAGACCCCTGGTGGTCTTCTCGGGGGACGTTATTATTATGCGAAAACCCTGTTCCAGCCGCATGGAAACCT
>JACZXN010000045.1 GCA_022571575.1 Chloroflexota bacterium
CATCAAGCATCCCACGGGCGAGATTATCGACATGTTCTTGATCGTGGCCAAAGAGTACCTGGAAGAGAGTTTCCTAGACCCCAACTCAACCCCGGAATACCTATCCATCTGCCCCGAGGAAGCCAGCCCCGAACAGGTGGAACTCTGGGAGTGCGCCAGGGAAGAAGCCGCCCGCCTTAGCTGGCGTCCCTACATGTACCACCCGGCCCTGCCCCACTTATTGGGCCGGTTGAAAGACCTGCCCACCCTCTTGGTCTGGGGCGAGCAGGACGCGGTGATACCCATCAGCGCCGGCGAGGCGTATCAACAGGCGATCCAGGGCGCCCGGTTGGAGATACTGCCCGGCTGCGGCCACCATCCGGAATTGGAGAAGACCCAGGAATTCGTGGGGCTGGTCCGGAATTTCTTCGCCTGATCTTGCCTTATCGAACCCGCCCGGCCGGCCCGGAGCCCAGCCGGTCCAGCTCGAACTCCCATTTGACCTGGACCGGCTTTCTGAAGGCTGCCACGTCTTTCGGAGTCTCCAAGGGCACTTTGCCGCAGGGATAATCGCCGAATGTCTAAAACACTGATTGCCGGGCATCTTACCGACAGCCGGAGACGGATAAACGCCACCGTCCCGCCAGGTTAAGGGACACCAGTTTTGTATCAGTAGAACAACAAAGCCCCGGACACGTTCGGGGACCTTTCTGACTGTTGCCGGTTCGTGGCTTCCGATGCGCGGCGTTGACCGAGCTCCGGGGTGTCGACGCCGAATAAGCGGACACGGCTTCGAGCAGAATCCAAGGCGCCACGATGAGTTACTTGGTTGCACCGGGCCTCGGCGCATCGCTCACATTTGAAGGACCAAACCAGCGTTTCTACGGACTGCCGGCGGACCTTCCTCCATCCACCATGTACACACCGCCGGTGCAAAAGCTGCTTTCGTCGCTGGCGAGAAACAGCATTAACTTTGCCACTTCCTCGGGGTTTCCATAGCGCTGAAGCGGAATGCGTGCGGCAAAGGCTTCTTTGGTTCGCTCCACCGTCGCCTCTGAACTATCCGCCGCCGCGACGCGCATTTCCTCCAACGAACGCATCATCCGTGTCTCAATCGGCGCCGGATTGACGGTGTTGACCCGAATACCCAGCGGGGCGCACTCCAATGCAGCAGTGCGCATCAGGCCGATGACCGCATGCTTGCTGGTAACATATGCCGACATCCCGGCGCTCCCACCGATTCCGGCGGTAGAGGAGGTGATTACGATACTGCCGCCGCCCCCGTTACGCATCACCGGGATCACATACTTGAGCCCCAGCCAGACTCCGCGCACGTTGACGGCCATGACTTGGTCGAAGGCGTCAATGGAATAATCCGGTATCGGAGAAAGCGTACCTTCAATTCCCGCGTTCGCCAGAAATATATCGATGCCACCCCAACGTTCCACAGCCGCATCGACATAGTTTTGGACCTGCTCAGGCTGGGTGACGTCGGCCACCACATAACTGGCGATTTCTTCGCCGATGGACCGCACAGCCTTCTGGAGGGCTGCCTCGTCGAGGTCAACCAATACGACCCGTGCGCCCTCCGCCGTAAATTGTCGTCCGGCTGCCTGACCGATCCCTCCGGCCCCTCCCGTGATTAGGGCGATTTTCCCCGATAAGCGTGCCATGTCCCACCTCCTTTGCGTGTGTATTACTACGTCCGCCCTCGACTCGGTGGCCTGCTAGCCGGGGCTCTTCATCCCCACCATGGACACAGGACCGCGATTTCCCACGATACCTGCCGGCACTCAATGTCGTGTCTGAGATGTCCCCTACTGAACAATTCCTGCCGCGGTCACTTGGCGGCGTCATTATGCCAGATCAGCAATCGATGTGACCCAGCCGTACTTTCCCGGCCACATCACGGTACTCATGGTTGGCCGATGCGGTGGATGCTGCGCCGGGGCGGCCGGGTGAGAGTCACCACCTGCGGGTCCCCGGGCCACCAGGGACGGCGTGTTCCAGAGACCGTGTGCCACCCCGGACGAGTCAGCCCATGGGTTCCACGTCATGCTGAACACCGAGGAGACGGTGACGGTGCGGTGGAGCCAGGTGGGGTGCTCGAGATAACCGGACCATTTGACGCGGAGCTCTTGCAGCACGATGTGGGCGCCTTGAGGGCGAAGTCGGTCTGGGTTAGCCCATGTTGACGACACTTTCGATGGGCCTGGTTGCCTTTCGCCGGCGACCGCATCCTACCAGCGGCCGCCTCCGGTGATTCGGTCGCGTTTTTCACGGGTATGCGGCCGCTTACAATGCCTACAGAGACCCCTCTCCCAGAAAATCCCAGCCGATTCCCACTTGACGTCGTGTTTGATCCTAGAGTTTTTCACGTGGCAGACCATACAGATACGAGTTTGGGCACAGTGCGGAGGGCCGGAGTCAGAGGGGCGATAATCATAGGCCCAATCGCCACGGTGCAAACCAAATGTGCACGGCATGTCCAGGATCCACCGGAGCATCTTTGACCAAACGGCGCCCTTGGATATCGCTTGGCCACAGGAAACGCAGAGTGGATACTCATCGTCGTTCCAGGATTGGCACTTCGGACATGTCGCCATCGATCGTCCTCCCGGTCAACGGTAACCACCTGCCCACACGCTGTGTTTTACGCCTGCTTTACCGTATGGGTCAGGTACTCCTTTCTGACTTAACCGACACGATAACATCTTGACACCCTGACCTTCTCTTACCGGACAGCCCATCCGTTGGGAACCGGTATCACACCCCGCTAATCGGACACAAAAGCAACACCAGTCCCGGTATGCCCTTGGCCCAGACGGTCCAGCTCGAACTCCCATTTGACCTGAATCAGCTTCCCGAAAGCCGCCACGTCTTCCGGAGTCGCCAGGGGCACTTTGACCATCTTGGTTCCGCCGCCGCCCCGGGTGTTCGCCACGATCTCCTTGATGTGATCGGGCACCAGATCGGACGCCATCACCAGCGGCTCCAGGGTGCGCACGCCCACAAACATACTGCCCCGGATGCCGGACTTGAGATTGTGGATGTGGAAGATCTGCCGCTTCGCCAGGTAGTAGGCCGGGGTCCATTCGCGGCAGAATCCGTCGTACACAGTCCGTTCGTCCGCTCCGGGCAGGACTAGGCCGATGTCCCTGGCCATGGCCACGATGCGGCCGTCCGGTCCAGCCATGGCGTCGATAACCGCAGCCACGGTGGGGCCTTCCCGGGTCTCTCCCCTGGCTCGATTTCCGGCCATCGGGCTTACCAAGAACTCCGCAGCACGGCCATGATCGGCCCGGCGTCGGTCACCGGCCGGGGGTTGGTGGCCAGGGCGCGGTCGTGGAGGGTCGCCGCGGCGATCAACTCCAGGCCCTCCTCCGGAACACCAACGTCACGCAGTCTGCCGGGGAGCCCCAGCGAGTCGCGCAGGTCCTCCACGGCGTCCGCCGCGGCCAGTGCGGCGTCTTGGTCGCTCATCCCGGCGGTATCGATACCCATGGCCTGGGCGATGAGCGCCTGACGGTCTGCGGAGGCCTCGGCATTGAAGCGCATGGTGTTGGGCAGCATGATGGCGTTGGCATCGCCGTGGGGCACGTCGTAGAGACCGCCCACATGATGGGCCGTGGCTGTGTTGAGGCCCAGACCGCCAACCCCGGCCAGAGACGCCAGCGAAGCCGCCGTCTTGGTGTGGAGCAGGCAGTCCAGGTCCAGTCCGGGACACTGGGGCAGGTATTTCACCAGCATGGATATGGCGCTCAGCGCCATGGCGTCGGAGATGGGGTTGTGCTTGGTTGAATAGACCGTCTCCACGGCGATCCGCATCTGGCCCATGGCCGTGGACAGCAGGATGCTCATGGGTGTGGTGGCCAATGCCTGACCGTCGATGACTATGGAGCAGGGGATGGTCCCCGGGTCGGCGACCAAAACCTTGCGTCCCAGGTCCTTGTCGGCGAAACCGGCGCCCCGGCTGAATTCGGCCCCGCCCATGGTGGTGGGCACGGCGATGATGGGCACCCGTCCGGGGGACAGATCGGGAAGGATGACCTTATCCGGCGGTTCGAATATCACCTGATGGTCGTGGATGGTCCCACCCTCCCCCAACAGCGTGGCGACACCCTTGGTGGTGTCGTGGGTGCTGCCGCCGCCCACGCTGACCAGTCCGTCGGGTTTCAGATCCCCGGCCACGCGCATGGCCTCATCCAGGGTATGAACCGGAGAGTGGGGCGCCACCCCGGAGAACAGACCGGCAAAGCGGTCTCCCAGCGCGGTCCGCACCCGCTGCACCACGTCCGATTTCTCCAGGATGGACGGGCCGCAGAGCACCATCGCCCTGGTGACGCCCGCCCGGTCCAGGACGCCGGGCAGGCCGCTGATGGCGTCGGGAGCGCAGACCACCTCCTGGGTCACGCTGCTGTAACTATAGGTCAATGGTTGGGCCACGGGGCCACCTCCGTCACATTCATCATGTTTGGCATACCCGGCATTGCCGGTATTTCTGGGTCAGATTCCCCTTAGATTCCCCGGTCCAGACGCTCCATCTCCACGGCGAACCAGAGGGCCATTCCCCCGCTGCGGTCATCGAAGCCGAATATGGCGGGACGGTCCAGGTATTCCCGGACGTTGTTCTGCACCCCGGTGCTGGCGCAGCCGTCCACCACGTTGCCAACGTCATCGACGCGTTCCGCCACTCCCTGCCAGGCCAGGTCCACAACCTCACGGAAATCATCCGAGAGGAAGCCCAGACGGAGTCCTCGGGCCATGGCGTAGCCCATCATGCAGGTCGCCGTGAACTCCAGATACGATCCGGGGAAGTCCAACACCTGGGGCAGCAGACCTGACGGATGCTGCAAACGGCGCAGCGACTCCATGAGCCGCCCGTACATCGCCAACACGGCCGGCCGCCGGGCATGGTCTTCCGGCAGGTAGGTCAGCGATTCGGCCAAGCCCATGGCGGCAAAGCCGTTGCCCCGGCCCCAGTAGTAGGCCGCCGAGCGGCAATGCCAGAACAGCCCATGGTCCTGCTGGATCTTTCCGGCCAACAGGAAATCGGCCAGGATGCCGGTGTACTTCGCGTCCCCGGTCAGCTTGAAAGCCCGTCCCAGGATCGCGCCGCTCATGAACATGTCCTCGGTGCGGAAATCGGGGTCGCAGGGCTTGGGGGCGCTGCCTGGGCCCGTGGGCTGGAACCGTTCCGCGGCGTCGATGATCAGCCCGTTGTAGCGCGGATCGCCGGTGGCGTCGGCCAATTCGTCCGCCCAGACCACCGACGCCAGCGCCGATGGGGCCAGGTCTTGGGGCAGGCCCCCGGCGGTGAAGGACTCGACCAACCGGGAGATGTCCGGCGCCGGGTCATCTCCTTGGGGTTCCAACTGGTGCAGCCTGAGCCGGCCGCTGATGGGCACTCCCTGGGTGTAGACGACGGGATCAAAGGTGTGGCCGTAAGCCGACGCCAGGACCTGGGCGATTTCCGTCTTGGGCCGGCCGCGGCGGACGTCCAGCGCCTTCCGCGCCTCCGACCTGGACAGCACCTCCACTTCGCGCAGCATGCTGAATAGACGGCTCAACTCCCGGGGCAGTTGTTCGTCCGATGCCGTTAGGCGAAGTCCCGGTATGGTTCCCAGACCATCGGGCTGGCCGGTGCCCAGGGCAGCCAGGAGCCCCTGCCCACCCGAGATACTCCTGCCGCCAAGTCCCGGCGCCAGCCTCCTTCCGGCCTGGTTGTATTCCCATTTCACCGATGTGCCCGCCTGCAACTCCAGGACCAGATCGGGCGCTTGAAAACAGACCCACCGCCACAGGTAGCGTTTTTCCGGGTCCTCCGGGTCGTAGTAGAACTTGCCCTCGGGCGGATAGACACCGGACGGATTGCCACCGGCGCCGTTGCCTGGGGCGGCGTTCAGGCGAAGGCCATCGGGATTAGCGCAGGGCACGGCGCTCAGAGCGATGCGCAGGGACAGCGCATCGCCGCCACCGGCGAACAGCTCCAGGGCGTGAAGCGTCATATCCACGTCGGCCTTATGACCGGACAGCCCGCCGATCAGCAGTATCCGTGTCCGGGAGGTCTCGACGGAATAGGCGTTCCGGTCCAAAAGCGCCTGGATTGGCCCCAATGACCGGGTGACGCCGCAGGATGTCCGGGACCAGAACCCGGGGCGGGCCCTGAGCAGGGTGTCAATCGCGTCTTTGATAGTGTTGTCTGTGGACAAATACACCTTCCTGGCGGCCGGTTATTCCCGGCGGTTAATTGGGGCCGGCGGACTCCGCTGCGACTGTGGAAAGCTTGATCAAGACCCTGGAATCGGCCATGGCGTCCGGTTCCAGGATCAAGGCGATCATCTTATCGACCGATGCCGTGGCCGCCGGCTTCAAGGCGTGGGCGGCGCAGTCCCGAAACTTCTCTTTCAAGTGCCCCGTCGACAGAGGATTGTCCGGCGAACCCGACGGCGGCTCCAGTTCCACCGATGCCGACCGCCCCCCGGCGCAGGCCACCTCGATCTCCGCCCACCCCTTGGGCGCGTCTTCTCTGCACTCGGCCCTGACCAGGGAAGCCGCCGCCAGCACCGCTGGGTCGTCGAAGGCGGTGATCTGGTCGATGCCCACCCGGCCCAGGGCCAGGGCGGAACCGATCAGATAGGGCAGGCTGAATTGGGCCTCGACCTGGTGTTGAGGCCGCGCCACTCCGGAGGACACGTTGTACCGCGACGAGTACGTTTCCGGGTCGGTGCGCACCACCACCGATTCCGTGGCGTTCTTGCCCAGATCCAATTCGCGGTGCAGTTTGACGGCGGCGTCGATGTAGGTATGGGTGGAACGGCCGCAGGGATAGGGTTTGAGGCTGAGCCGGTCTCCCAAGAATTCCACGCCCAACCCCTCATCGATGGCCGAGAGGTCGTAGCCGTCCGGTTGGTACATGGGAAAGAACCCGTATTGCCCGGCGAAGACATTGGCCGCGCCGGTGAACCCCTCCTTGGCCAGGAAGACCGAGAGCACCGCCCCGTGGGCCGCCTGGCCCGCCTGGAACCGCTTGGTCAATGCGCCGTCCACGATGCACTGCCGGTTGCCGGCCGCCTGGCTGTAGGCGATGCCGAAGGCGTGGACCATCTCCCCTTGGGTCAGGCCAAGCAGCTTGCCCGCCGCGGCGGTGGCGCCAAAGATGCCGAAGCTGGCGGTTCGGTGCCAGCCACGGTCGTCGTAGGCCGCCAGCGCCAGCCGGCACGTGACGTCCAGCCCCAACGTGACGGCAAGCATCAACTGGTCGCCGGCAACCCCACCCAAGGATTCTCCAACGGCCAGGCCGGCCGCCAGCACCGAGGTGCCGGGGTGCACGTGTCCGCCCCGGTCGAAGGTGTCGTCGAAGTCCAGGGCATGGCCCATGGCCGAGTTGACCAGCGCCGCGTGATGTGCGGGCATTCTCCCGCCTAAAACAACCAGACCGGCCTCTTCCAGGCCGCCCCACCGTCCGGTGAGGCCCGCCAATTCCTTGATTCCCGGCGCACCGCTCCCGCCGAGCATGGCGCCGAAGGTGTCCAGAACGTCACGGCGCGTGGCCGTCAGACTATGGGCGGGAATGTCCGCCAATCCCGTGCCGCAGACATGACCGGCCAGGGTAAAGGCAGGGTCGATCTTGGGTGCTTTGGTTGCCATCGGCAGGCCGTCTCTCCGTCTTTTAGTTGAGCGTTTGGTTGAGTTTATATCAGGGGGCTACGAAGAACGGCCCAGGGTCATTGGATAGTCCCCGGGCCGAGATTCTCTTACTCAGATGACGTTACTTCTGGACGATGTCCACGTTCACGGTGCGGGAGGCGGAGACGGTGAAGGTCAGCGAAGCGGTCCCGCCGCCCTCGGTGCTGTCCATGATGTGGATGTTCTCCGGGCCCTCCAGGTAATTGATCTGGTCGCCCTCGACCCGGAAGGGACGGTCGTGTCCCGGATAGAAGACGTTGGAGGCCGCCACCATCTTTTCGACGCTCTCCTGGGCGTCTTCCACGTCCCAGAAGATGTTGTAGGGCAGGCCGCGGGCCACGGTGCCGCTCTCGGGCATGGCGTCTCCGGCCAGCAGGACCTTCTCGCCGTCGATCTCGGCCAGGATGCTCATGTGGCCCTTGGTGTGGCCGGGTGTCTCGATGATGGAAACGCCGTCCACTATCTTGTCGCCCTCCGAGACCGAATCGACCTTCATGTTCCGCATCATGTCGGCCATCCCGGCGGCCACCGCCAGGTCCCACTTGTTGGGGTTGCGGGCGTAGTCGATCTCCGTGGGGTTGACCAGCACCCTGGCGTTGGTGAACAGGTCGGTGTTCTGGCAGTGGTCCCAGTGCATATGGGTCAGGATGACGATGTCGATGTCCTCGGTCTCCAGGCCCTTGGCCTTCAGGGCCTTGACCAGGAACGGGCGGCGCGACGACGGGCCGGTGTCGATGAGGATGTTGTGGTTCCCCACCCGGAGCAGCGAGTTGGTGGAGTAGCCGAATGACCCCTGGTCGGTGGTGAGAGCGAAGCCGTAAGTCAGTACGTCCAGTGTCGCCATGCTCAGCTTTTTCCTTTCCGGCGGCCAGGACGGCTACCGGTCCTGATACTCGAAGATTGGGTGCTAGCGGAAATTGGGTATGACTTTCTCGGCGAACAGCCGCAGCGAACTGGACACCTGGCCGAAGTCCAGACCACCGGCATCCAGATAGCTTATGAAGTTGGTTACGTGATTGTTTTCCAGTTCTTTGATGGCCCGCGTCACTTTCTCCGGGCTGCCGATGGCCGCCATTCCCTCTTTGGCGCGCTCGGCCAACAGGTCCTTCTCGATGAACGGGTCGCGGACATAGTTCTCGTATC
>JACZXN010000046.1 GCA_022571575.1 Chloroflexota bacterium
TCGAAGGCGTTGATCGCCAGCGGGCACGAGGTGGTGGTGATCGAGAAAAACCTCCAACGGTTCCAGCTTCTCAACGAGGAATTGGGCAGCGTGGCCCTTTTGGGAGACGGGACCGACGAGGTGATCTTGAAACGCTCCGGCGTCGCCCGGGCCGACGTGGTGGTGAGCCTGACGGGAGCGGACGCCACCAACCTGGTGATCTCCCAGATGACCAAGCACATCTTCAACGTCCCCCGCACCATGGCGCTCATCAAAGACCCCAAGAACGAACCCATATTCCATGAGATAGGGGTCGATGTGGTGGTGAACTCCACCCACCTGGTGCTGGCCAGCCTGGAGGAAGGCGTGCCGGGGCGTCCCCTGGTGCACCTGATGAACCTGCGGGTGCCCGGCATGGAACTGGTCAGCGTTTCCATCCCGGAGGACTCCAATATCATCGGCAAACGGCTGAGCGAGATTGAGCTTCCACCCAACAGTTTCATATCGCTGATGGTCAAGAAGAGCGGCGCAATGCTGCCCACGGGGCGGTCGGTGGTGGAACCGGAAGATGAGTTGGTCGCCGTCACCCCGGCGGGCGACGAGCAGATCCTCTACGACATCCTCACCGGGGTCTAACCATGGCTGCATCAGTCGGATTTCTCGGCCCGTTGGGCACTTATTCAGAAGAGGCAGCTCTGCTCTACGATCCCTCCGCTGATCGACCTTACCCGACCATCAACGCGGTTGGAGAAGCCGTCGCTTCGGGGGAGATCGAGGAGGGCATCGTCCCCATCGAAAACAGCTTGGCAGGCTCGGTTATTTTCACTTTGGACCTTCTGATCAGCCAGCCAAGTCTTTTCATCCGGGGCGAGATAGACCTGCCCATCGAACATTACCTGCTGACCAAGCCCGGGACCGATCCGGCCGAGATCAAAGTGATCTACTCGCATCCGCAGGCGCTGGCCCAGTGCCGCGCCTATCTGGAGAAGAACTATCCCCAGGCCGAACAGATGGCATCCCTCAGCACGGTTTCGTGTGTGTCGGACGCATTCGACAGTCCAGTGCCGGCGGCGGCGATCTCGCCACGCCGGGCTTCTGAACTCTACGACGTGGACATCATAGACCGGGGCATCCAGGACGTGGCGACCAATGTGACTCGGTTCGCGGTGATCGGTCTCTCGGACCATGCGCCCACGGGACGGGACAAGACTTCAATGGCTTTTACGTTCGACGTAGATACGCCGGGGCTGCTCTACCGGGCCCTGGGCGAATTCGCCGAGCGGGGCATCAACCTATTCAAGGTTGAATCGAGGCCGACCAAACAGTCGCTGGGCGAATACATATTCCTGGTGGATTGCGCCGGACACCGCGAGGAATCACCCATGAAAGACGCCCTGGCCGCGCTCTCCGAGCCCATCAGCATGTTGCGGATCTTGGGTTCGTACCCCCAGTGGACTCCAAAGAAATGACCGAAGTCCATAAAAAGCGCCGACCCTCCTCCAACGGCATTGCTAAGAACACCACAACTACCCAACACCCCATTTCTTAGCTGGTCAACCGATTGGAGAAGGGCCGGCCGGGACAGGCCCTGTACTGTCAGTCCACCCGGTGAACGCCCCCCATGGCGGCCCTGACATCTAGAGCACGGGACCCGTGAGCCCGTCTGAATTGATGGCTTCTACTTTCTAAGCAGATGCCTCCTTGGCCGTTCGGCCCAAGACTTACACTCTTTCAAGTTCCGGTATTCGCCGGTTTTGTCATTGGATAAATCTTTGTTTAACCAAATTTTGAGAATGTTCTTATACTTTAACCAAGAAAGGCCTTTATGTCAAATCCCGTGCCATCACCGTGTAAATCCGCCTGCCAGACCCCTTGACAGCCCCTCATTCATGCTTCGGACCGCTAGTTCCAGCGGGCTTTGTAGATGGCGGTGCCCTGGTTTTCGAACACCTTCTGGCCCAGGTTCTGGAATTTCCGCAGGCCGTCCGCTGCGTAGATGATCCGTTCCAGGTCTCCCACCACCACGTACTTAACCCGGTATTGGCGCAGTAATTCCAGGGCCCGCCCAACGTCGGTTGTCTCGTACATCTCCCTGACGTCTCCGGCCCGTTCTTGGACGGTGGAGGAATAGGCCATCCGCTGCTGGGTCTGGTGCCAGGGCCAGCCCAAGACCGTGGGCAGACCGGTGTAGCTGGCGATGCGGGCGCCCCAGCGGTACTGCTCCAGATGGGCTTCCAAAACCACCGGCGAGCCCTTCACGTTGTCCTGGAGCCACTCGATGGCCTCCAAGTCCCATTTCAGTTCGATGGACTGTCCCCGTTCTTGGTGCGACGCCGCGGCCATGTACGCCGTTCCGTCCAGCGTCGACGGACCGTCGGTGAACCGGTCCGAGAGGCGGGCCCGGCTGCCCAATGCCGTGTAGATCAGGCTGGAAACGATGAGCGCGGCCAGCACCACCATCCAGGCTCCGGACCGCCAGCCCAGGTTGGGCCGCAGGAAGCCTGAAGCACCCAGATGCCACAGCATGTAGGCCGAGACGATGCTGAGCAGCACCCAGATCTCCAAGTAGTACTTGAACAGGGTGTTCATCCGGCCGATGTCGCCCTCCACCCGCACCAGGTCCACTCCGATTCCGATGAAGAGGGCCATGACCAGTAGGACCAGCGGCATGATCGTGAAGGGGCGTTCGTCATCCTTGGAGGCGAATATCCTCCAGGCGACCATCCCCGCCAGCGTCAAAAAGATGATGAGCAGGACCACGGTCCAATACCCGGCGGCCCCGAAGAAGACCGCGCTCAAGAGTCCAAAGGCCACGCAGAGTCTCAGCCAGTGCATCCCCGGCACGGTGCTGACGAACCCACGCAGCCTGATGCTCCAGAACAACTCCCGCAGCGTTGCCCGGGCCTGATAGAGGAGGAAGGACGCGATGACGAACAAGAAGAGGCCGTGGATCCCGATGAACCGGTCCACCGGCGTCCGCCACAAAGATACGTCCAAGCCGCTGTTGAAGGTCTCGTAGGCCTGATGGAAGGGCAGGAACGCCAGGATACTCACCGCCAGCACCCCCACCGCCAACACCGCCAGCAACGCCAGCCGTTCCACGGCCGTGCCGTCGGAGAGATAGACCGCCACCGCCAGCAGACCGACGGTCAAGATGGCGTAGGACGGGAAATCCCAACTGTTGACCACCCAAAGCGAGCCCAGACCCAGGGCCAAGGCCGCCGCCGACACGATCGTCCACACCCAGCCGCCATCCTTCAAGCCCACCACCAAGTTCAGACCCAGGCCGATCACCAACAGGGTGAATGGAATGGCCATCATGTGGGCGTGCAGGTCCGCGAACAAAAACGTGAAGAATGGGAACTCGGTGATGTGGAAGGACACATCCGTGAACCCCGGCAATCTTTCCGGCACCCAAAACGCCAAGAGATTGGGGTCCATATTCTCCAGATTGGGCAACATTCGGCTGCTGCGCCAGAAGTCGAAGGCCGGGAACGGGACGCCGCCCGCCACTCGCCCCCAGGTGTTTTGGACCATCTGGACCATGCCGTCCAAGTTGCCGGCAACCGCGGTGAAGAGTCCTGCCGTTACACCGGCGCCAACGGGGCTCCAGGCCCATTGCCGCCATAGGGCACGGTCTTCGTTGAAGGGCAGCCGCAGCGGCAGAGCGCCGATGCCCGGCAGGGTGATCACGTGGCTGGCCGCCCGCCGTTGGCGCACCCCCTCGGCCAGGTTGTAGACCAATGTGTAGGCCCCGGTGAGGGTGAGGGCGAAGAACATCGGCACGGCAAGATTGAAGGCGGTGGTGGGCAGGATGCCGGTGACGCGAATGATGCCGGAGATCACGAAATATCCCCAGTAGTAGTAGTTCAGATAGCCGCCGGCGAACCAGGGATCGAAGGGCGGCAGGGTGGTGGAACGGACCACCGCGGTCAGGTAGGCCAGTTCCATGGGTTTCTCTCCGCCCCGGAATGGGTGCCACAGGTCCGGGTTGGCGTGACGCAGCAGGACGAACCCCAAGAACGCGATCAGGAACAAGGCTTCCCCAAAGAGCAACAGCCGCCAATGCTCTTTGAGGAACCCCGTTATCTCCCTCCACCGGAAGGCCAATGTGAGCAAGGACAGACCGGCCACCACGGCGAGACCGGCATAGACCGCCAACCTGGAGTAGTCCATCCACCCCAGGGACACGGATATCCAGGCGACGTAGCTGACCGCCAGCAGGCCCAGCATCCGCGCCAGGATGATCCCCCGGTCGGGCAGAGGCCGGAAGATGAACATGGTCAAGGGCAGCGCCGCCAGGTAGATGATCTCCACCGCCAGCAGCCAGACCAGGACCGGCACACTGTTGGTCCAGCCGTCCCGGTCCACGATATCGGAGAAGGTGCCGCCCTCCTGTTGCGCGGTGAGGTCTTCCGCCGACAGCAACAGCCCCCCCGGACGGGGAGCAAGTTCCGGATCAGCAACCTGAGGCACGACCCTCAGTTGGTCCCGGATTTTTTCCACGGTCAGGTGGGCCGAGTTCTTGAAGAGCAGCACCTGGGGATGGTCATAACCCACGGCGTTGTCATCGGCGTAACCCAGGCGGAGACCGATGGCCGACTCCGGTTCAGGGGTCAACGGCACGGGCCGTTCGAGGCCCGCCCTTCCGATGGCGTCGTCTCGGAAAGATACACCCAGTAGCTCAGGAAAGGTGGTGAATGTGCGTTCCAGATCGTATCCCAGGCCGCCGGCGAACAGCCGTTGGTAGTACTGGTTGCTGAATGGGAAACGGTCCGGGGCACGGGCGGCGCTGGCGTAGGGCCGGCTGCTGTAGAAGACCACGTACTCCGACGAAGCTAGTTTAGCGGCCAGCGTGTCCATCTTCTCTGGGGTGTCGGGCTCGTAGACCGGGAACTGCCAGACATCGTAGGTGTACAGGTTGGGCACGAACTCATCCCAGTGGTTATCGCTGACGATGGCCGTGCCCCGGGGAACGTTGGCGTTGATCCACTCCGACGCCGTAACCGCCGGATGGTCCTCCGCGTAGACCCGCTGGAAGGCCAGTGCGTAGAAAGCGGTGGCCCCCACCACGAACACCACCACACCCACGGCGAAACCCGGCAGCAACCGCTCCAGTACGCTGCGCCGCGTCAGACGGTCCGTCAGGGGACGGGAGGCGTTCACCATCCAGAGCAGCATCCTGGCGCCCATGATGATCATGACCGGCATCAGCGGGAAAACGTACCGTAGAAAGTGGACCTCGAAGCTCTCCAGGAAGATGAATCCCGGCACCACCCAGGCAAGCAGAAACAGGTCGGCCCGCCGGTTCCTGCCGCGCGCGGCCAACACCGCGGTGAACGGGATGGATAACCAGGCCACGACCCCCAGGGGAATCCCCAGTCCCCAGACCGAAGACTGCTGTATCTGATAGATAAAGGCGGGGGTGTCGATGTACTGGACGGTGAAGGGCCACAGACCGGCGTTCCGGGCCATGCCGGCCTGAGCTGCCAGGTCGCCAATAAAAGCGCCGGCGTCCAGCAGCGCGTAGGGCGAGGTGATGAAGAACACACCCGCCGCGATCAACCCCGCAAGGGCGGCGTGACCAAAAACGCGCTGTACCAGGTCCCGGGTTATCTCGGACCAATGGCCGTCCACTTCGTCCAAGACCCGGTACCAATACACCAGCAACATGGGCGCCATGATGGGAAGGACGCTCACCTTGGGCGCGATGGCCAGCCCCAGGATCAACCCCAACAACACCGAGTCCCGCAACCGCTTGCGCTCCACCATTTGAAGCATGGCCCAGAAACTGACCAGGGTGAAGAACACGGAGAAGGTCTCCGGACGGTAGAAATGGCTGTTCTGGATGTGGATCACCGACACCGCGGTGAGGCCCGCCGCCAGCAGGCCCACGCCGCGGCCGTAGAACCTCCGGCCCAATAGGAAAACCATGACCACGGACCCCACATCGGCCAGGGCGGACAGCGGCCTGCCGATGTAGCGCATGTCCAGGGCGCTGAGGTCGGTGAACTGTTCCGCCACGTAGCGGAAGAACACCATCACATAGATGAGGATGCTGCCCAGCGGGAACCAATGGGGGTTCAGGGGACTGCGGTCCGCATCGAGCAGCGTGCCGATGCCGGGCAGCCCCGGCTGGGCCGCGGGCTCCCCCTGCAGGTAGCCGCAGTCCAGGGCGTTGGGCGCATTGGTCAGCAGGTCGTACATGCACCCGGAGCGCATGTAGATGTCTCGCTCGTCGGGGTGAAACCCGTAGCCCTGGTCCCAGTTGACGCCGTTCAGCCGGAGTCCCAGGGCCACCACCAAAATGAGCAGCAACACATAGAAGGGCCAGGTGACACGGCCGCCAAAGCTCAGAAAATGTTGGGACCTAAACGCCACAGCCGTTCCTTCACGCCACGGATGGACACAAGAGGTCTGGGATGGGGTACAGACTATCGATGTTTAACAATTTATTTCGGCCGCAGGTCATTCTTGGTCCGGACCGGTGCGAAAAAGTCCCCCGTCATCCTATTTTCTTGGAGACGGGGGACTTTGTTAAGTCTGCTGGAGCCCTCGAAAGCCCCGTTTGAACTTACGCCGGTATCCGGGCCTTAGATGCCTTTTTCGGCCATCAGGGCGGCCAGGTCCGCGGTGCGGCAGGAGTAACCCCACTCGTTGTCGTACCAGCCCATCACCTTGACCATCCGCTTCTCCATGACCATGGTGGACAACCCGTCGATGATGCAGCTATGGGAGTTGCCCTTGTAGTCGGAACTGACCAGGGGCTCGTCGTTGTAATCCAGGATGCCCTTCATCTTGCCCGCCGCGGCCTCTTGATAGGCCTCGTTGATCTGTTCAACGGTCACGTCCCTGGAAAGGACGGCGGTGAAGTCGGTGATGGAGCCGGTGGCGGTGGGCACGCGGAAGGCGACGCCGTTCAGCTTGCCATTCAGTTCGGGCAGCACCAGGGCCACCGCCCGGGCCGCGCCGGTGCTGGTGGGGATGATGTTCTCCGCCGCCGCCCGGGCCCGCCGCAGGTCGCCGTGGCGCTGGTCCAAGATGGCCTGGTCGTTGGTGTAGGAGTGGATCGTGGACATCAGGCCGTGCTCGATGCCGAAGCTGTCGTGTAGCACCTTGACCATGGTGGCGAAACAGTTGGTGGTGCAGGACGCATTGGAGACGATATTGTGCTTGGCGGCGTCGTACAGGTCGTCGTTGACGCCCATGACCAGGGTCAGGTCCTCGCCCTTGGCCGGCGCTGAGATGATCACCTTCTTGGCGCCGCCCTTCAGGTGTCCGGCGGCCTTGTCGGCGTCGGTGAAGATCCCGGTGGACTCGATCACCAGGTCAACCCCCATCTCGGACCAGGGGATCTGGGCCGGGTCCCGTTCCGAGAAGACCTTGATGGTGCGGCCGTCCACCACCAGGTCGCCGTTGTTGGCCTCCACCTCTCCGGGGTAGCGGCCGTAGTTGGTGTCATACTTCAAAAGGTGGGCATTGGTCTCCGCGTCGGTCAAGTCGTTGACGGCAGCCACCTCAACCTTCCCGGCGTTGCGGCCCTCGTTGGCCCGCAGCACCAACCTCCCGATCCTACCGAAACCATTGATCCCGATCCGAGTGACCATGCTCCACCTCCGTATTCTTCCCTTGTATTCCTTCCTGATTTCTGATCAACACGGGACCGCCGCAATGGGCGACATTATGTCCAATAGCCCGAATTTACCGGGTACATGATACCCGCTGTGGGAGCGGTTGGAAAGTGAATTTCGCCCTTTCGGCGGCCATACTTCGGCGCTCTAGGGCAAGACGCTTGGCGCCGCTGGGAAATCTACCTAGGACCTGCCCAGGTAGTCGAAGGCCGACTCGCCGGCGTAAGGGGCCTTGCCGCCCAGTTCGGCTTCGATCTCAGCTTCGATGCGCAGGAGCCGGTTGTACTTGGCCACCCGCTCCGACCGGGCCGGCGCCCCGGCCTTGATCTGACGCACGTCCCAGGCCACCGCCAGGTCGGCGATGGTGGTGTCTTCGGTCTCCCCGGAGCGGTGGCTCATAACCGCGCCCCATCCGGCGTCCCGGGCCATCTTGAGGGCGGCGTGGGTCTCGGAAAGGGTGCCGATCTGGTTGGGCTTGAGCAACACCGCGTTGCTGGCCTTGGTCTCGATACCCTTCTTGATGCGGTCGATGTTGGTGACCAGCAGGTCGTCGCCCAGTATCTGGACCGAGCCGCCAAGCAGGCCGTGCAGGCTGGTCCAGCCCTCCCAGTCGTCCTCGGAAAGACCATCTTCTATGGAGATTATGGGGTATTCGCGGACCCATTCTTGGTACAGCTTCACCAGGCCGGCGGAGGTCAGGCTGGTGCCCTCGCGCTCCAGTACGTACAGGCCGCCGCCCTCACCGTCCCCTTCGCCGTCCCCTTTTTGGTACAGTTCGCTGGCGGCCACGTCCAGGGCGATATGCACATCCTTGCCGGGGGTGTAGCCCGCCTGCTCCACGGCCTTCAGCACGATCTCCAGGGCGTCCCGGTTGGAAGGCAGACTGGGGGCGAACCCGCCCTCGTCGCCCACGTTGGTGTTCTGCCCGTCCCTGCCCAGAAGGGTCTTCAAGGCGTGATAGATCTCCGCTCCGGCGCGCAGGGCATCCGAGAACGATCTCACCCCGACGGGCATGACCATGAATTCCTGGATATCGGCCGAGTTGGAAGCGTGCTTGCCGCCGTTCAAGATGTTGAACATGGGAACGGGCAGGCTGACCTGCCCGCCGCCGGCCAGGTAGCGCCAGATGGAACCGTTCCGGCTCGCCACACCGGCGGCGGCCCTGGCCAC